>JAPJRE010000015.1 GCA_030824725.1 Sphingomonas sp. | reverse complement strand
CCACTTGACGCCTCATAAGGGGCTCGAGGGCCGCTCGCCTGCTCTCGTCTTCAGCCAGCACGCCGCAAAGGTCGGCGTGTCGGTTATCGACGATCTCGATGAGTTCAAAAAGTCGATCGGCGACATCGAGTATGATGCGAAGCTGAGGCCAAGCGGCGTCGTGCTAAAGGGCATCCGCTACTCCGATGCTCGGGAAACGCGGCGGCTGATCGATGACCAAGTTTCTTTGCAGCCACCATCAGAGGCTAAAAACAAGGTTATCACGCTTAAAGTTAAAGCGAAGTATTCTCGCGATGATATCGGTCGTATTCACGTCTGGAACGCGCGTACAAAGCAGTACGTTACGTTGCCGGCCGTCAATCAGGAATATGCCTCTGGCATGCCTTATTGGGCACACAAGCGTGTATGCGAAATTGCCAAGATCGATATGCAAGAATACTCGGGCGATACCGAGGAAGCATTCGGCGAAAAACTGGTAGAGGTTCGAGCAAGCCTTTTCAACGAGATCCGAAACATCACGCCAGAAGCTTCCGAGCACGACCGGAAGACCTTGGCCAAACTCAAGGATTCGCCGCTCTTCAAACGCGTGGTTGGCGACATCGTTGAGGTTGTCGACGAGGATCTCAGCAACTTGGTCCAGCCCGTCGCTGCCGATGCCCCACAGTTCCAGCTGCGCGACCAGATGGCAGCGCCATTCCGCCAGGATGCGACGGTCCAGACGCCACGTACCAATGAGCGGCGTCGATCCGGAACCCGAAGGCCCCCGGCCAGCGGCGCAAAAACGTCAAATGCGGCCAACCAGCAGAAAGATGGCCCGCGTCGTGGCCAAGCCATGAGCGAGGCACCGGAAGCAGCAGCCCGTCCAAACACATCCAATGCGCCACGCACGCGCGCAAAATGGGGTCAGAAGTATGACTGATAGCTATCGCCCACAAACCTCCTCGCACTCCTACGAGGCCAATGTCGCAAACTACTTGTCAGTTCCTAACCGAGGTGACGAGAGCACCGGCGAGCCTGAGCGGGAAAATGCGTCGTCCCCGCGTCCAGGCTCCTTGGCTTGGCACTCGCGCCAGGTGGCTAAAGCTGTCGCAGCGGTCCGGAAAATTCGACTCGAAGAGCCGCGTCAGCTTGAGATACATGCCGAGTTCGACGAACTCCTGCAGACCGGTCTTTTGATGCGGGGTCAGCCGATGCTTGGCATGACCTTGTTCGAGGTGACCGGCGCAGGCAAAACCACGACTGCCGAGGAATACGCCAAGCGGGCCAATGCAAACGATGGAGACGGGCAAAAGTCGGTCCTCCACGTGCGACTGGATAATTCCGGAACGGCCCGCAGTCTGTACGTGGAAATCCTGGCAGGGCTGGATGACGGATTTGCGTTGAACGGCACCGAGCACAGCCTTCGTCGACGTACCCTGGAAGCTCTGGGGGAAGCCGAAACCAAGCTGCTGATCATCGACGAGAGCCAGCACGGCGGAAAGCGATCAGGCTTCGGAGGCGAGATCACGTCCTCGGTGAAGCTGCTTCTGGACGGCGGCGTCGTTCCAGTAGCGCTGCTCGGTACGGAAGAGGCTGTGCCCGTGTTTGCGAAGGACAAGGAGCTTAGTGGGCGCCTTGCCGCTCCTTGCAGGCTAGGTCGGTTAGAATGGCATGACGAGTACGACAGGGAGATCTGGAATGGGCTTTTGCAGCATCTAGATGCCCGGCTTGTGTCAGACGGGATCTTAACGAAGCAAATCGGCCTGGCGGCCGAGGACCTGTGCCATCCCCTGATCGAGGCGACAAATGGGGTAATCGGGCAACTGATGGGAACTATCAGAACCGCAGTGCGCGGTGCCGTCCGGGATGGTCGCGATCATGTCGATTTGCAGGATCTGGTCAACGCCATCGACGCTTGGAACGTGGGCCATGGCTTCGTCAACTCCAACCCATTGAGGATGATGTATTGATGGCGCGCCAGGCTCGTCGCGCTGCAACTCTGGTCCCCGGAGCATCGCTCCGGGGACTGGTTTTCGACGTATGCTTCCAAAACCGCATTCCACACACATACGGCATGTTGAACCATTTCGGCATGCCGAACAGAAACCGCGTGCTCGTTTCGGAAAGCCCAGACCTTGATGTCGCCGGTCTTGCAACGGCACTGCGTATTTCTGAGGAGGAGGTTCAGCTTCGCCGATATCCGCTCTCCGAAAAGGGACATCGCAAATTCTTCGGTCTGGACGTCCTCAAGAGCCGCATCGAGGATAGGGTGCGACGCTTCTCCCCGGCGGCCATATCTGAAGGGCATCGCTATCACCCAGCTACGCATGAACTGCGCGATCTGCCGTTCTCAACGATTGGGTGGGATATGCTGCAGGATACCTGTCCGTGTGAGGAAAAGGGCATAAAGCAAAATTGGGTGACCTCAAACGGCTCCGACCGTTGCCATGCATGTGCCGGTGACCTGGGCAAGCTACCGTCGGTTGCTGTCCCAGAGGAGTGGAAGCCCCAGCTTCAGTTCATCGCCAAGCTGGTCGACCCAGATCCAGCCTCACACGAAATAGCGCGTTCGATGCTGCCCGCCGCGATCCGGCAGACACGGCGCAACCTGCTGTACGACGTCGTCATGAGCGCCGCTCGGGCTATTTCCGACGGGAAGCCGGGAGCGAATACCATCTCGAGAACCGAAGCTATAGCTAAGGCATGCGAGGCGGCGATGTTGTGGCCGAACGGTTTGCATCTGATCGAGCGCTCGGTGGAATGTCGGACGAACGCGTGGGATCGCGTTCGCCGAGCGTACACGCTTCTGGATTGCATCGGGGATGACCCGACACCGGCGCCCGATACGAAGGCGGCACAAGACGCTCCCGCCGCGCCGAGATACCACCCCTCGGGCGCGATAGGTCGCCTCCGTTCACCTTACATCAGTGCGATGGAAGCGGCGCGATTGAGCGGAGTGGACGAACCCGCACTCAAACAAGCATGGGATGAGGGCAAATTCACGCAACACAGGTGGGCTCAAGGCTCACTTCGAATTCGAGCTTTCGATCCGGCAGAGGTCGTGGCTTTGGCCCCAAAACTACGCGTCGTCGGTTGCCGCACGATCGTCGCGAATGAACTCGGCTTGCCTCTATACGGGCTTGAACAGCTCTTGGAGGCCTCTGTCATCGCTCCTGATGCTCCCAGCAGTCAGGCTAAACAACTGGAGGTGCATCGCGCCGCCGCTCGTTCATTCGTTGCGGGGGTCGAGCAAAGGGCGGCTAGCGTAGTTGGAGCGCGAATTTCTTTTCGAGACGCGATCCGTCACGTGTCCGGCCGACCGAAGCCGTGGGGTGCCGCGTTCTCTGCAATGCTGGCGGGTAACCTTACCTTTGAACTTGTGGCCGACGCCAAGCAGAGGGCGGTGGTAGACCGCATTCTGGTCGACCGGCGGGCGATAACGAGCTTTGTGGCCATGGACCACGACCTACAAATCGACACGCAAATCGAGCGATGCCAATGGTGGAGCGGAACGGATGCGCTCGAATGCTTGAATGGAAATCGCAGCGCCTACGATTTGCTATCGGGGTTGGACAGCCAAGGCGGCGGGATGCGAAAAAGGTATTCCGTCGAACAGATCCTCAAACGCGCTGCTACAGGCGTGACGACGTTCGATCTGACCCGCCGCACCGGTGTTGCAACCACGCGGGTCGCCGCCTTGCTAGAAAAGCGCGGTGTGCCTCAAATCGCTCCCGGGCTTTGGGATCGATGCCAAGCGGAAGCGCTGCTTGTAACGTGACTTTGCGGCGATGGATGTCCGCCCCGACAGCGATGAGCGCGCAGCAATGTGCCGGCAGATTTCCGATCTGCCGGCACATTGTTTTAGAGTGCGGAAAGCTGGCGGACCGAACCAAAATGGTTGCGCCGCTGTTGCCTGCAGTTCCCAACCGTGGCCATATGGGGCTCAGAGTTGAGCGGGAGGTTTGCAAAGAACGGCTGGTTTGAGCGGGAGGTCTGCAATATCCGCTTTTCGCTCAGAATGAAAATTTCTTTGTTATATAGTGCCTTAATTGAGCGGCCTTTGGTGGAAGCTGATAACGGCAGATTTCCGAGCATTCAGCTGCTTTATCGCACCGGTACGCGGTGCGCCCGGAGCGGCGTTGCACCGTCGATGCGACGGCACCGGATCGACCGCCAGCGGCAGTGCTTCGGCCGCAGCCTACAAATCATCGGCACGCCAAACCGCGCCTCCCGTCGCAAAGCTGACCGCCCGTGTCAGGCCAGATGCGGGCTTGGAGTGGGTCAGCGTGCGGTGGCGGAAGCCTGCGACTGGGTGCCGCCATGCAGGCGGCGCTGCGCCTCCGCCGCCGTCATCGGGCGGCCGAACAGATAGCCTTGCAGCAGATGCGGCGAAAGCGGCCGCAGGATCGCCATTTCGTCCTCGATCTCGATGCCCTCCAGCACGCAGTCGAGGCCCAGATTGCGGCACAGGCCGATCACCCCGGCGACGATCTCGCGGGCGGCGGGGCTCACCGCGATCCGGCGCACGAACGACTTGTCCACCTTCACCTTGGTCAGCGGCAGCCGGTCGATATATTCGAAGCTCGAATAGCCCGAGCCGAAATCGTCGAGCGCGATGCGAAACCCCCGCGCAGCGAGTTCGTGGAGCAGCGCCGAAGCGGCGGCGATGTCCTTCATCACCGCGGTTTCGGTGATCTCGAACTCGACGCGATTGGCGGCGATGCCGTGATTCGCCACTTCGTCGGCCAGCGACAGGAGGAAGCTGCGATCGGCGAGGTCCTGCGCCGAAAGGTTGAACGACAGCCGGATCGGAGCGGGCCAGGCGACCATAGCGGCGAGCCCCTTGGCGAACAGCACCCGCGTCACGGCCTTGGTGAGCCCGGCGCGCTCGGCTGCCCGGATGAAGCGATCGGGCGCGATCGCGCCGAGCGACGGGCTGTCCCACCGCGCCAGCGCCTCGAACCCCACCACCGCGCCGCTTTCGGTGCCGATCTGCGGCTGAAACAGCAGATAGAGCTCGCGATCGAGATCCGCTTCGCGCAGGCCGCGCTCGAGCAGGATCGATTCGCGCATGCGCGTTTCCTCCTCGCCGGTGAACACCATGGTGGTGCAGCGCGCCCGCTGCTTGCCCGAATAGAGCGCGAAATCGGCCTGCTCATAGACTTCCACCGCCTGGCCGCCGCGCGGGCAATGCGCGAAGCCGATGGTGCCGCCCACCGAAAGACGCAGCAGCCCGTGGACGAACGGCTCGCGGATGCTGGCGATGATTGCGTCGCCGAGCTGGCGGACCGGCGCGGGATCGTCGCTGCCCTCCACCAGGATCGCGAACTCGTCGCCGCCAATCCGGCCAAAATGCACCGTGGCGGACGCGAAGGGCGTGAAGCGGTTGACCACGTCGGCGAGCAGCACGTCGCCGATCGCATGGCCGTAAATGTCGTTGATCGCCTTGAACCCGTCGAGGTCGAGAATGCCCACCCAGAAGGGCGACTGCGCCTTTTCCAGCCGCGCCATGGTGGCGAACACGGCGCGGCGGTTGGCGATGCCGGTCAGGCTGTCGCTGGCGGCAAGCTGGTCGGCGAGCAGGCGCGCGTCGATCTGGCGCAGGATCGCCATGCGGAGCAGCGTCGCCATGCCGAACGAGGCGAAGGAGGTGGCCAGCCCGATAAAGGCGAACTGCTCGAACTGCGCCTCGGGTGCCCGGTCGGCGAGAAACAGCATCGACGCAATCGAGAGGGTCACGCAGCCCAGCGTCGCGCGCAGCGTGATGGCGGAGGTGGAGAAGACCACCGCCATCAGCACGAAGTAGATCAGCTTGTTGGCCTCAAAATGCAGCAGCATATAGGCGGCGACATTGCTGTACATCAGCAGGTTGGTGGCGACGCCGACGGCTTCGAGCCGGCCGAGCGGCAGGTTGGGCACGGCCAGCACGCGGACACGGAACCAGCCGTAGCAGAGCGCGGTCAGCGCGCTGAGCCCCGCGAGTATCGCCAGCGAAACGCCCCGTTCGTCCCGAAAATGTGCTGCCGTGACAATCAGATAATAGCAAGCACCGGGAAGCAGAAAGCCGCGGACGATCGGCCGATAGGCTTCGGCAAGGGCGTTGCTCCGCTCAACATCGGTCCAGGCGCGGAGATGTTGACCGGTGCGGCGGAACGGGCGCGCGAGAAACCGCAGGATGTTCGGATCGGACATTTGCGGAAGATCTCGGGTTGATGGTGCAAGCCTATGAAGACTTCATAGGAAGACAGGCCCTCGGCCCAAAATCAGCCATTCTCCCGGCGCCGCGTCGCCATGCAGCCATAGCCGAACAGCAGCACCAGCGCGGCGGCAGCGACGAGATAGGGGAGCGCGCCCCAATGCTCGTACAGCGCCACGCCGATCGACGGGCCCAGCACGAAGGCCGCGCCGTTGATCGAGGTCACCCGCCCGGCCACCGAGCCTTGCGCATGCGGCCCCACCGCGAGCGAGGCGCCGGCGGTGAATCCGGGCCGCGCAAAGCCCATGCCGAGCGCGATCGTCGCATAGCCGATCGCGATGCCGTACAGCGATGCCGCGATCGCAGTCATCACGCAGCCGGCCGCGCCCAGCACCGCGCCGGCGAGGATCAGCGCGCGGGGCTTGAGTTCCAGCAGCGGGATCAGCCCCCATTGGACGAGCAGAGAGGCGCCCGCGCCGATCATCAGCACCAGCCCCGTCGGCTCCAGCGCGGCGGCGGGGGCGAGCGCCAGCCGGTCGATGATCAGGAAACCGATAGCCTGGCCGGTCATCGCCTGGGCATGGCCGGTGACGAGCCCGGCGATCATCCAGGGGCGCACGCGGGGATCGAAGGTGCGGACCTGCTCCGCATATTCGCCCACCGCCGCCGCCACGCTCGCGCCGGTGCCCTGCCCGCCGATCGAGGGATAGCTGGGGGCCGCGCCATGCTCGATCGCGCCGGAGGTGGCCGGCAGCAGCCGCAGCACCGCGACCATCAGCACCAGCCCGACCAGACTGGCGGCAAAGGCCGGACCGGACAGCCCGATCAGCGGCCCGCCTGGCCAGAGATGGCCCATGACGAGATAGGGCGCGACCGCCGGCCCCAGGATCGTCCCCAACCCGAAGGCGGAGGCGAGCAGGGTCAGCGCCTTGGTCCGTTCCTCGCGGCTGGTGCGCGCGGCGACGATCGCCTGCACCGCCGGCGGCGCCGCCGATCCGAACCCGCCATAGAGCATGCGCCCCACCACGAAGGCGGCGAAGGTGGCGAAGGGGCTCAGCACGCCGTTGATGCCGAACGCGAGGCACAGCCCGCACAGACCGAGCGAGGCGGTGAACCCGGCGATGCCGAGCAGCACCATCTTGCGCCGCCCCGCCCGCTCCGATCGATTCGCCCAATAGGGCGCCGTGAGCATCCAGAGCAGCGCCGAGACCGAGAACACCGCCGCCACCGCGCTGTCCGCTGCGTGCAGTTCGCGGCCGAGCGCGGGGAGGATCGATTGCAGCGCGGTGTTGCCCGCGGCGATCATCAGCATCACGCCGAACAGCAGCGCGAAATCGCGATCGATCGCGCGGCTCATGCCCTGCGCCACCGATAGCCGCGCTCGACCCGGGTGACGATCACCTCATACCAGGCGTACCAGCGTTCGCGGCCCCTGGCGCGAATCGCGGCATGTTCGGGATGATCGCGCCAGGCGATCGCGCTGGCGTTGTCGGCCCAATAGCTGATGGTGATGCCGACGCCCGCCTCTCCGCGCTGCGATTCGATGCCGCGATAGCCGGGCTGCTGCGCCGCCAGCACGTCCATGGCGGTCGCCGCTTCGGCATAGCCTGCATCGTCGTCGGCGGTGCGCTTCGATACGAACAGCACCGCGATCTGGCCGGTACGATCCTCTCCCATGAGCAAATCGTAGAAGGGACTCAGCGCTTTGCAATCCGTACGAGCCCTGCAAGAGCAGGTCCCGATGATCACCGACTGGCATTTCTATGCGCTCGCCGTGCCCGCCGTGCTGCTGCTCGGCCTGTCCAAGGGCGGGTTCGCCGGGATGGGCGCGCTGTCGCTGCCGCTGCTGGCCCTCGCGATCGATCCGGTGCGCGCCGCCGCGATCACGCTGCCGATCCTGATCCTGCAGGACGTGGTGAGCGTCTGGGCGTTCCGCCGCACCGTCGACTGGCGGCTGCTGGGCTGGATGCTGCCGGGATCGATGGCGGGGATCGCGCTCGGCTATGGCTTCGCCGCGAGCGTCTCGCCGGTGTTGGTGCTGGCGGCGGTGGGGGCGATCTCGATCCTGTTCGGTTGCTACCGGCTGTGGGCGAGCGGCCGGCCGACGCCGGCGGTTGCCGCGCGCTGGCCCGAATGGGTGGGCAGCCTGTTCGGGGTCGCGTCGGGGTTCACCAGCCAGATCGCCCATGCCGGCCAGCCGCCCTTCCAGCTCTGGGTATTGCCGCGCGGCCTGCCGCGCGACCGGCTGGTGGGGACGACCGCGATCTTCTTCGCCGCGACCAACTGGATCAAGGTGCCCGCCTATTGGGCGCTGGGGCAGTTCACACCCGCGAACCTGCTGTCCTCGGTGGCGCTGTTCCCGCTGGCGCTGGTGTCGACGCTGGCGGGGGTGTGGCTGGTGCGGCGGGTGTCGCCCGAGCGATTCTACACCGCGATCTATGTGCTGATGATCGCGGTGGGCGGGGCGCTGATCTGGGAGGCAGTGGCCAGATAGATCCTCCCCGGGCGAAGCTCGGGGAGGATCTGGAATTAGTCGAACAGGCTCGACACCGAGCTTTCGTCCGCGATGCGGCGGATCGCCTCGGCGATCAGCGGCGCGATGGTCAGGTGGCGGACCTTCTCGCCGGCCGCGACGATCTCGTGGTTGCCGATCGAATCGGTGATCACCAGCTCGCGCAGCTCGGACTTGGCGACGCGCGCCATCGCCGCGCCGGAGAGCACGCCGTGCGTACAATAGGCCACCACGTCCTCGGCCCCCGCCGCCTTGAGCGCCGCGGCGGCGTTGCACAGCGTGCCGGCCGAATCGACGATGTCGTCGATCAGGATGCAGAAGCGGCCCTTCACCTCGCCGATGATGTTCATCACTTCCGACTCACCGGGACGCTCGCGCCGCTTGTCGACGATGGCGAGCGGGGCGTTGTCGAGCCGCTTGGCGAGCTGGCGCGCGCGCACCACGCCGCCGACGTCGGGCGAGACGACCATCCACTGCTTGTCGATGAAGCGCGTCTGGATGTCCGCCGACATCACCGGTGCCGCGAACAGATTGTCCGTGGGAATGTCGAAGAAGCCCTGGATCTGCCCGGCGTGCAGGTCGACCGAGAGCACGCGGTTGGCGCCTGCGGTGGTGATCAGGTTGGCGACCAGCTTGGCCGAGATCGGCGTGCGCGGCCCCGGCTTCCGGTCCTGGCGGGCATAGCCGAAATAGGGGAGCACCGCGGTGATCCGCTTGGCCGACGCGCGGCGGAGCGCGTCGATCATGATCAGCAGCTCCATCAGATTGTCGTTCGCCGGATAGCTGGTCGACTGGAGGACGAACACGTCCTCGCCGCGGACATTCTCGAGGATCTCGACGAAGATCTCCTCGTCGGCGAAGCGACGGACGTTCGCCTGGGTAAGCGGAATTTCCAGATAGTCGGCGATGGCGCTCGCCAGCGGCAGGTTCGAATTGCCGGCCATGAGTTTCATAGGTGCGTGGCCTCCCGTGCCGCGTCGCGATGTCCCGATGCCCGCGCCCTTTAGTGCGACGTTTCCGTGACGCAAAGAGGCATTGCCGCTTTGCCTGTGCCAGCCTAGGCCGCAGGCATGACCGTCGTTACCCGTTTCGCCCCGAGCCCCACCGGCACGCTGCATGTCGGCAACCTGCGGACCGCGCTCCACAATTGGCTGTTTGCCCAGCGCCATGGCGGCACCTTCCTGCTGCGGATCGACGATACCGACCAGGCGCGATCGGAAGAGCGATTCGTCGAGGCGATCCGCGCCGACCTAGGCTGGATGGGCCTCGTCCCCGATGCCGAGGAACGCCAGTCGGCACGGTTCGATCGCTACGAGGCGCGATTCGCCCAGCTGGTGGCGGACGGCCGCGTCTATCCTGCCTATGAGACCGCGCAGGAACTCGAACTGAAGCGCAAGGTACTGCTCGGCCGCGGCCTGCCCCCGGTCTATGACCGCGCCGCGCTGACGCTGAGCGATGCCGAACGCGCAACGCTGGAGGCCGAGGGCGTGCGCCCGCACTGGCGCTTCAAGCTCGATCATGCGGAGGCAATCGGCTGGGACGATCTGGTGCGCGGGCCCCAGCGCTTCGAGGCCAGGCTGCTCAGCGATCCGGTGGTGCGCCGTGCCGACGGTTCCTGGCTCTATCTGCTGCCGAGCGTGATCGACGATATCGACATGGCCGTCACCCATGTCGTGCGCGGCGAGGACCATGTCTCCAACACCGCCACGCAGATCCAGATGTTCACCGCGCTGGGCGGCACGGTGCCCGGCTTCGCGCACGAGGCGCTGCTCACCGGCAATGAAGGCAAGCTGTCGAAGCGGCTGGGCTCGCTCGGCATCGACCATTTCCGCGAGGTCGGCATCGAGCCGCAGGCGCTGATCGCGCTGCTCGCCCGGCTCGGCACCAGCGACCCCGTCGAGCCGTTCGCCGATCCCGCACCGTTGATCGCGAGCTTCGATTTCGGTCGCTTCGGCCGCGCGCCGGCGCGGTTCGACGAAGCGGAACTCGCGCAGCTCAATGCCCGCATCGTCCACCAGCTCGATCATGCCGCCGTTGCCGATCGGCTGCCCGGCGGGATCGACGCCGCCGGCTGGGAAGCGATCCGCCCGAACCTGAACAGCGTCGCCGAGGCGGCGGACTGGTGGGCGGTGGTGGAAGGGCCGATCGCCGCCCCGCCGGTCGAGGCCGAGGACCGCGACTTTCTCGCCCAGGCGCGGACGCTGGCCGAGGGCCTGGACTGGTCGGCCGATCCTTGGCGCGCGCTCACCGATGCGCTGAAGGCAGCGACCGGCCGCAAGGGCAAGGCGCTGTTCCTGCCGCTCCGCCGCGCGCTTACCGGCCGCGACCATGGGCCGGACATGGCCGCATTGCTGCCGCTGATCGGCAAGGATCGTGCGCTGGAACGGCTCGCCACGGGCTGAGCCGTTCCATCTTTACGGCCACAATGTAACGTTGTACCATCACCTTCATCCGGCGTTCATAGACCGGTGTTGGAGAAGGAGTGCAACGCCATGCATGCCGATGCCCGTTATCATGCCAGTGCACCGCGTTCGGTCAGCTTCGGGGCCGCGCTTGCCATCAATGCGGCCATCATCGCCGGGATGATCTTCGCCGCCCCGAACATTCTCGTCCTGAAAAATCCGGAAAAGATCATGGAGCCGATCAATGTGCGGGACGTCCCGCCACCGCCGCCGCTCGATCAGCCCAAGCCGATGGAAAAGATCCCGCCGCGCACCTCGCAGCCGCCCTTTGCCGACAAGCCGCTGGTTGAAACGCCCAGCGAGGCCGATATCCGGACCACGAACGTCCTTCCCGATACGCTGCCGCCGATCGAAAAACCCGCAGCCGCCGGCCCGACGACGGTGATCGATCCCCCCAAGCCGGTGCCCGCGCTGATCGGCGCCAGCACCGACCCGCGGTACGCGCAGGACTTCCAGCCTGAATATCCCTCCCAGGAAATGCGCGCCCAGCGTGACGGGCTCGTCACCCTCCGCGTGCTGATCGGCACCGACGGCCGGGTGAAGGCGGTGGAGCAGGTGAGCGCGACCAGCGACGCCTTTTTCGCGGTCACCAAGCGCCAGGCGCTCGGCAAGTGGCGCTTCCGCCCCGCCACCCGCGGCGGGGTCGCCGAGGAAAGCTGGAAGACGATGACCGTCCGGTTCCGGATCGAAGACGCCCGCTGATCGCCCTCCGATCCCAGCGGCGTGGACGCGGGGGCTGGCCCTGGAGCCTCCGCGTCCCTATCTTGGCGGCCCGATGACGTTCCTCAGATACATCTCGCCGCTGAAGGCGCTGCGTGACCTCCGCGGCTATCTGGCGACGCGCAAGAAGCACGAGCTCTGGTTCATGATGCTCGCACTGGCGATCACCTTCGGCATCATCGTGGTGTTCGTGAAGGATTCGCATGTGCCGGTCCCGTACAAGAAGAACATCATCTACGTGGACAGCTGGCCGATCACCCGCACCGAGGAAGAGATCCGGGCCAAGCAGCGCGTCGACGAGGCCAAGCGCAAGGAAGAGGAAGCGGCCTTCCTCGAGCGGCAGAAAAAGCGCCAGGCCGAGTTCAAGAAATATGACGACTGGCTGAAGAAGCACGGGATTTGAGCGACGCGCGCTGGATGGCCGTTGCGCTCGGGCTCGCCGAGCGGGGCAAGGGGCGGACGGCGCCGAACCCGAATGTCGGCTGCGTGCTGGTCCGCGACGGCCGGATCGTGGGCCGCGGCTGGACCCAGCCCGGCGGGCGTCCTCATGCCGAGGCGATGGCGCTGGCGCTGGCCGGCGAGGCCGCGCGCGGCGCCACCGCCTATGTCACGCTGGAGCCCTGCGCGCATGTCTCGCCGCGCGGTCCGGCCTGTGCGGACCTGCTGGTCGCGGCGGGCATCGCCCGCGTCGTCGCCGCGCTGCGCGATCCCGATCCGCGCACCGACGGCACCGGCTTCGCCCGGCTGCAGGACGCCGGCATCGCGGTCGAATCGGGCCTGATGGCGGCCGAGGCGCGCCGCAGCATGGCCGGCTTCCTCACCCGTCTCGCCAGGGGCCGCCCGCACGTCACCCTCAAGCTCGCCACGTCGCTCGACGGCCGCATCGCGCTGTCGACCGGCGAGAGCAAGTGGATCACCGGCCCCCAGGCCCGCGCCCACGCCCATCTCGAACGCGCCCGGCACGACGGCATCCTGGTCGGGCGCGGCACCTTCCTCGCCGATGTCCCGAAGCTGGACGTGCGGCTGCCCGGCCTCGCCGATCGCGCGCCGCGCCGCATCCTGCTCTCCGCCACCGGCCCCACCCCGCCGGACTGGGAGCGGATCGCCGACATCGCCGATATTCGCCACCTGGCGGGCATCGACATGCTGATGGTGGAAGGCGGCGCCAAGGCGGCTACCGCGTTCCTGCGCGCCGATCTGGTCGACCGGCTCCTCCTCTACCGCGCGCCGATCCTGCTCGGCGGCGGCAAACCCGCGGTCGAGGCATTCGGCCTCGCCGCATTGTCCGAGGCGCATGATCGCTGGCGCCTGCTGGACTCTCGACTGCTTGGCAGCGATCGGTTCGAGGTCTACGAGCGCAACGCATGTTCACCGGAATCGTAAGCGATGTCGGCACGATCGACGCGGTAGAGCGCCAGGGCGACCTGCGCGTGCGCGTGGCGACGGCCTATCCCACCCATGAGATCGATCTCGGCGCCTCGGTCGCCTGTTCGGGCGTGTGCCTGACGGTGGTCGACAAGGGGCCCGGCTGGCTCGACTTCGACGTGTCGGGCGAGACCGTCTCGCGCACCGCCGACGACCAGTGGACCGCCGGCCGCAAGCTCAACCTCGAGCGCGCGCTGCGGCTGGGCGACGAACTGGGCGGGCATATCGTCACCGGCCATGTCGACGGCGTCGGTCGGGTGAAGTCGGTGGACGCCATCGACGGCTCGCGCCATGTCGTGATCGCGGCGGGGCCGGAGATCGCGCCGTACGTTGCGCCCAAGGGCTCGATCACCGTCGACGGTGTGTCGCTGACGGTCAACGCGGTGGAGGACACGCCCGAGGGCGTCGAATTCCACCTCAACATCATTCCGCACACCGCCGCCGTCACCACCTTCGGTGCGCTGAAGCCCGGCCAGGCGGTCAATCTGGAGATCGACGTGCTGGCACGCTATCTTCAGCGCATGGAGGCATTGCGTGCCAAAGGCTGAACTCGCCGCGCTCAAGCACGGCTTCCTCTCCTCGCCCGAGGAACTGATCGACGAGGCCCGCAACGGCCGGATGTTCATCCTGGTCGACGACGAGGATCGCGAGAATGAAGGCGATCTGGTCATTCCCGCCCAAATGGCGACGCCCGACGCGATCAACTTCATGGCCAAATACGGCCGCGGGCTGATCTGCCTCGCCATGACCAAGACGCGGGTCGACCAGCTCGGGCTCGAGCTGATGAGCCGTGCCAACGGCACCCGCCACGAAACCGCCTTCACCGTCTCGATCGAGGCCAGGGAAGGCGTGACCACCGGCATCTCCGCCGCCGACCGCGCCCGCACCATCTCGGTCGCGATCGACAGCACCAAGGACCGCGCCGACATCGTGACGCCGGGCCATGTTTTCCCGCTGGTCGCGCGCGACGGCGGCGTGCTGGTCCGCGCCGGGCATACCGAGGCGGCGGTGGACGTCGCCCGCCTCGCCGGGCTCAACCCCGCCGGCGTGATCTGCGAGATCATGAAGGACGACGGAACGATGGCGCGGCTCGACGATCTCGTCGGCTTCGCCCAGCTCCACAACCTCAAGATCGGCACGATCCGCGACCTGATCGCCTATCGCCGCCGCCACGACCATCTCGTCGAGCAGCGCGCCGAGGCGAGCTTCACCAGCGAATGGGGCGGCGAGTGGCGCGCCCTCACCTTCTGGAACAAGGCGACGGGCAGCGAGCAGGTCGCGCTGGTCAAGGGCCGGATCGATCCCGACAAGCCGACGCTCGTCCGCATGCACGCGCTGTCGCCCTTTGCCGATGTGTTCGGCGAGGGGGGCCCGCGCGGCGGGCTGCTGCGCCGTTCGATGGAGATCATCGGCAAGGAAGGTGCCGGCGTGATCGTGGTGATCAACCGCCCCCGCCCCGACGGCTATACCGTGGCGCTGCAGACCCGCAGCGGCGCGATTCCGCCCAAGGACATGGACGAGCTGCGCGACTACGGCGTCGGCGCGACGATCCTCACCGAGCTCGGCGTGCAGGAGATGATCCTGCTCTCCAACACCCACCACACGCTGATCGGGCTCGACGGCTACGGCCTGTCGATCGCCGGCACGCGCCCCATCGATTCGGAGCAATAATGGCCAACGTCCTCATCGTCGAAGCGCGCTTCTACGAGCATCTCAACGACCTGCTGATCGCCGGCGCCAAGGCCGCGATCGAGGCGGCGGGCCACAAGGCCGAGGTGATCACCGTACCGGGTGCGCTGGAGATCCCCGGCGCGGTCGCGCTGGCGGCGGACAGCGGCCGTTACGACGCCTTCGTCGCGGTCGGCGTGGTGATCCGCGGCGAGACCTATCATTTCGAGATCGTCGCGGGCGAGAGCGCACGCGGGCTGATGGCGCTGTCGATGGACGGCGTCGCGATCGGCAACGGCATCCTGACGGTGGAGAACGAGGCGCAGGCGCTCGTCCGCGCCGATCCGAAGCAGAAGGACAAGGGCGGCGAGGCGGCCAAGGCGGCGCTGGCGATGCTGGCGCTCAAGGCCAAGTTCGGCTGATGCAGGTGCCGGTGCTCGAAACCGAGCGCCTGATCCTGCGCCAGCACGAGGCTGGCGATTTCGAGGCCTGGGCGGCCTTCCATGCCGATCCGCACGTGATGCGGTTCCTGGGCGGCGTGCAGCCGCGCGGGACTGCCTGGCGCGGCCTGTGCGGCATGGCGGGCGCCTGGACAATCCGCGGCTTCTCGATGTTCGCGGTCATCGAGCGGGCAAGCGGCCGCTGGATCGGCCGGATCGGCCCGCATTCCCCGGAGGGCTGGCCGGGGCTGGAAGTCGGCTGGGGCCTTGCGGCCGATGCGGCGGGCAAGGGCTATGCCCGTGAAGCTGCGATCGCGGCGATCGACTATGTGATCGACGTGCTCGGCTGGGACGAGGTGATCCACACCATCGATCCCGAGAACACGGCATCGATCCGCCTCGCCCAGGCCCTCGGCTCCAAAAATGGGGGCCCAACCCGGCTGCCCGCGCCGCTCGAACATCTGCGGGTCGATCGCTGGGCGCAGACCGCCGAACAATGGCGCGCCCGCCGCGCAGCACTGGGCTGACGCAATGGACATGCCCCCGTCTCGCTATCGTGTCGAAGAGCGGGGCCGGCGGCTTGTCGTCATCGATCGCAAGACCGGACGCGACATCTCCCACACCAAATCTCCCCTCCCGCTTGCGGGAGGGGATGGCAGCCAAAAGCGGCAACTGGGGTTAAGGATAGCCCTTCCCCCACCCCCTCCCACAAGCGGGAGGGGTGCGCAGGGCTGGCGGCTCGGGATCCAACGGCCGAGAACCACGCCCGATAGTTTCGTCACGCGCAGCTGGTTCGACGCCAAGGCACCGCGCACGATCAAGCTCAACTATACCGCCCATGCGCGGCTGGCGGCGCTGCGCTTCGGCGGCGCGATCCTGATCGCACTGCTGGTGACGGGCAGCTTCCTGTTCTGGCCCTGGTTTCCCTTCCTGATAGGCATGGTGCTGGCCCCACCAAAAATGCGTGCGCATTTCCGCGCGGCCAGCACCCGCTGGATCGACGGATTCGATCAGGCCGACTGAAGCGCGAGTTCGTCGGCCGTCGGATAGTCGGTATAGCCCTCGGCGCCGCCGACGTAGAACAGTTCCTCGCGCTGCGGATTGAGCGGCAGCCCTTCGCGCAGCCGGCGCGGCAGATCCGGATTGGCGAGGAAGGTCCGGCCGAATGCGATCGCATCAGCCTCGCCTGCGTCGAGCGCCGCCTGGGCGCTGGCCGCATCATAGTCCGAGTTGAGCGCGAGCACGCCGCGATACACTTTGCGCATCGCCGGATGGACTGGCGGCTGGTCGGGCTCGCCCCGGGTTCCGCCGGCCCGCGGCTCGCGCATCTCGAGGAACGCCACGCCGATATCGTCAAGCGCCGCGGCGGCAGCTTCGAACAGCGGTACCGGGTTGCTGTCGTTGACGCCCTGCACCTCGCCATTGGGCGAGAGGCGGACGCCGGTACGATCGGCGCCGACCGTGTCGACGACGCGCTGGCTCACCTCACGGAGCAGGCGGACGCGGTTCTCGATCGAGCCGCCATAGTCGTCCTCGCGGAAGTTGGCATTGTCACGGAGGAACTGGTCGATCAGATAGCCATTGGCGGCGTGGATCTGCACCCCGTCGAAGCCGGCGCGGATCGCGTTTTCCGCCGCGCGGGCATAATCGTCGAGGATGCCGGGGATCTCGTCGGTACGCAGCGGGCGGGCCTGGCTGTAGGGCCGCTTGATCTCGCCTGCATCTTCCCCGGCATAGGTGCGGACGCTGCCGGGCGCGGTGGTCGCTGATGCCGAGACCGGCGGCTCGCCGCCGAGGAAATCGGAATGGACCAGCCGGCCCATGTGCCAGAGCTGGGAGACGATCTTGCCGCCGGCTTCATGGACGGCTGCGGTGATCGGCTTCCACGCCTCGACCTGCTCGTCGCTCCAGATGCCCGGCGCATAGGCCCAGCCGAGCCCCTGCTGGCTGATGCCGGTCGCCTCGGTGATGATCAGCCCGGCGCTGGCGCGCTGGCGGTAATAGTCGACCATGACCGGCGTCGGCACATGGCCGCGCGTGGAGCGGCCGCGGGTGAGCGGCGACATCCACACGCGATTGGCAGCATGGATCGCGCCGAGCTCAATCGGATCGAACAGGCTGGGCATCGGAATTCCTTTGGAAGCTTGTGACTTCGCATAGATAGGGCGTTAGAGGGCGCCATGCAGGGCAACGCACCGACAACAAAAACTTCCCCGGCACGAAGCCATGTTGCGACCGCGCTCGTTGCAGCGTTGATCGCAAATACGGCGCTGGCCACGGGGCCGCTGTTCGTGCGGATGGCGGATGTGGGGCCGGTGTCGGCGGCGTTCTGGCGGCTGATCATCGCGACGCCGATCCTGTTCGCCGCGGCGACGGCGATGGGCGAAAAGCCGATCGCGCTGGCACGCGGGCGCTGGTGGATCCTCAGCATCGCCGGGGTGGTGTTCGCGCTGGACCTGGCGAGCTGGCATGTCGGCATCGTCCGCACCACGCTCGCCAACTCCACCCTGTTCGGCAATTCGGCGTCGCTGATCTTCCCGATCTACGGCTTCGTCGTCGCGCGTGCCTGGCCGAGCAGGATGCAGGGCGCGGCGCTGCTGCTGGCCGCGATCGGCGGCGCGCTGCTGCTCGGGCGCTCGGCCGAACTCTCCTCGCGGCATCTGGCGGGCGACCTGTTCTGCCTCGCCGCCGGCGTGTTCTACGCGGTCTATTTCGCGCTGATGGCGCGGGTGCGGGTGTCGCTCGGCCCGGTGCCGGCGCTGGCCCTGTCCTCGCTCGCCACCATCCCGCCGCTGCTGGTGATCGCGCTGGCGATGGGCGAGCAGATCGTGCCGCACCTCTGGTGGCCGCTGCTTGCGCTCGCCATCGTCAGCCAGCTGATCGGGCAGGGCTGCATGATCTATGCGCTCGGCCATCTCTCGCCGCTGGTGATCGGCATCGCGCTGCTGGTGCAGCCCGCAGTGGGTGCGGCGCTCGGCTGGATCATCTTCGACGAGAAGCTCGCCACCGCCGACCTGTTCGGCGCGGCGCTGGTCGCCGCCGCGCTGGTGCTGGTGCGGCAAGGCGCGGTACGGCCCAAGGGGTAGGCGGTTGCCGGGCGGCGGCTTCGGGCCTAGATCAGCAGTCATGGATCTCGCCGACGCCACCCTCGATGAACTGCGCGCGGCGCTTGCGCCGTCGCTTGCCGCCAATGCCGCCTTTGACGGCTGGAACCAGCGCGCGCTGGACGCCACCGCCGACGGCATGGGCGTCGACCGCGACGTTGCGCGACTCGCCTTCTCGGACGGACCGCTGGCGATGATCGACGCCTGGTTCGCGCATATCGACCGCGCGATGCTCGACGAGCTCTCGCCCGAGACGTTGGCGGGGATGAAGATCCGCGCGCGAATCACCGCGCTGGTCGAGGCGCGGCTGGCGCTGCTCGCCCCCTATCGCGACGCACTGCGCCGGGCTCTGGCGATCCTCGCCATGCCGCAGAATCTGGGCAAGGCAAGCAAGCTCGGCTGGCGCGCGGCGGATGCGATGTGGCGCGCGGCGGGTGACACCGCGACCGACTACAACCATTATACCAAGCGGATGACGCTCGGCAGCGTCTATGCCGCAACCATCGCCGTGTTCGTCCAGGACGACAGCGAGGAGTGGGAAGACACCCGCGCCTTCCTCGCCCGCCGGATCGAGGGGATCATGCGGTTCGAGAAGGCCAAGGCAGGGTTCGTGAACCGCACTACCAATCGCCCGAGCCTCTCCCGCTTCATCGGCCGGCTGCGCTACCCGGCAATCTGAGGCGCCCCCTCTTTTCGTCACCCCGGCGAAAGCCGGGGTCCATTGGGGTCTCCGTACCGGCTCCTGCTTTCACCGAGTGGCGAATGGATCCCGGCTTCCGCCGGGATAACGGCTTGTGGGGAGCGCTTGCTCAGGGCCGGGCCGGGCTCGCGCGCTCGGCGACCATACGCTTGCCGTCGATCGTGATGGGGCTGGCGAGACCCGGCAGCCCCTCGCGGACGATCGCCATGCCGCGGGCGATCACCTGCGGATCGGCGAACACCTCGTCGACCCGGTTGATCGGTCCCGCCGGCACGCCCTGCGCCTCCAGCGCTTCATACAGGTCCGCCTTGGCCCAATCGAGGATTGCGCGGGCAAGCTGCGGAATCAGCGCATCGCGATGCGTCACCCGCGCCGGATTGGTGGCGAACCGCGGATCGCGCGCCAGATCGAGCCCGAGGACCGCGCAAAGCCTGGCGAACTGCGAATCATTGCCCACGGCGACGATCAGCTCGCCGTCGCGGCAGGCAAAGGCCTGGTAGGGCACCAGATTCGCATGCCCGTTGCCCATGCGGTGCGGCACCGTGCCGCTCGCCATCCAGTTGAGCGCCTGGTTGGCCAGCACCGCCACCTGCGTGTCGAGCAGCGCCATGTCGATATGCGCGCCCTCCCCCTCGACATCCCGCCGACGCAGCGCGGCGAGGATCGCGACGGCCGAATAGACCCCGGTGAAGATGTCGGCATAGGCGACGCCCGCCTTTTGCGGCGCGCCGTCGGGCTCACCGGTGAGGCTCATCGCCCCGCCCATGCCCTGGATGATGAAGTCATAGCCGGCGCGGGCCGCATAGGGCCCGGTCTGGCCGAAGCCGGTGATCGAGCAGACGATCAGCCTAGGGTTGGCCGAGCGCAGGTTGGCGGCATCGAGCCCGTACTTCACCAGCCCGCCGACCTTGTAATTCTCGATCACCACATCGGCATCGGCGATCAGCGCCTTCACCGCCGCCTGCCCTTCCGCCGTGGCGATGTCGATGCCGATACTGGTCTTGCCCCGGTTGCAGGCGTGGAAATAGGCGGCATCGCGGTGCACGCCTTCGGCATCGTGGAGGAAGGGCGGGCCCCAGTGGCGGGTGTCGTCGCCGACCCCCGGCCGCTCGACCTTGACCACCTCGGCGCCGAGATCCGCAAGCAGCTGCCCGCACCAGGGCCCCGCCAGGATGCGGGCGAGTTCGACGACCTTGATGCCGGCGAGCGGCTTCACGGCCGCCGGATCGCGTAGACGACGTGGTCGGAGAAGACCTCCCCGCCGCCGCGATGATGGCGCCCGGGAACCAGTTCCCCGCCGATCTTCGCCATGGCGCCGCGCGACCGGAGATTGTCCTTGCCGACGAGAAACACGACCGTACCCACATACTGGTGGATATGGTCGAGCATCAGCCGCTTCACTTCGCGGTTGTAGATGCCGCCCCAATAGGCGCGGGCGAGGAAGGTCCAGCCGATCTCGATCTCGTCCTCTTCCGGCACGTGGTAATCATAGCGGCTGGAGCCGATGATCGTGCCGGTTGCCCTGTCCTCGATCGCGAGCCCGCCGCCGCAAGCCAGCGCCTCGGCGAAGAACCGGCGGAACACCGGCTCCTGCCAGCGATCCGGCCGCGGATGGACTTCCCAGATCAGCGGATCCGACGCGACCGCGTACAGCGCGTCCCAGTCCGCCGCCAAGAGCGGGCGGATGCGGACGAGATCGCCCTCCAGCACCGGCTGCCGATCGGGCGTCATCAGAACGCCGCGATGCCGGTGATCGCCCGGCCGAGGATCAGCCCGTGCACGTCGTGCGTGCCCTCATAGGTGTTCACCGTCTCCAGGTTGATCGCGTGGCGGATCACGTGGAATTCGGCCGAGATGCCGTTGCCGCCGTGCATGTCGCGCGCGACACGCGCAATCTCCAGCGCCTTGCCGCAATTGTTGCGCTTGATGATGCTGATCGCCTCGGGGCTCAGCGTGCCGGCGTCGAACATCCGCCCGCAGCGCAGCGCCGCCTGCAGCCCGAGCGCGATCTCGGTTTCCATATTGGCGAGCTTGAGCTGCACCAGCTGGGTCGCGGCGAGCGGCCGGCCGAACTGGTGACGATCGAGCGTGTACTGCCGCGCGGCGTGGAAGCAGGCTTCCGCCGCGCCCATCGTGCCCCAGGCGATGCCGTAGCGCGCGCGGTTGAGGCAGCCGAACGGGCCCTTCAGCCCCTGGACATTGGGGAGCAGCGCGTCTTCGCCGACTTCCACCCCGTCCATCACGATCTCGCCGGTCACCGAGGCCCGCAGGCTCAGCTTGCCCTCGATCTTGGGGCTGGTGAGGCCCTTCATGCCCCGCTCCAGCACGAAGCCGCGGATCGCGCCATCATGCGCGTCGCTCTTCGCCCAGACGACGAACACATCGGCGATCGGCGAATTGGTGATCCACATCTTGGCGCCGGTGATCCGGTAGCCGCCATCGATCTTCTCGGCGCGGGTGCGCATGCCGGCGGGGTCGGAGCCCGCGTCCGGCTCGGTGAGGCCGAAGCAGCCGACCCATTCGCCGCTCGCCAGCTTGGGCAGATATTTCCGCCGCTGCTCCTCGCTGCCATAGGCATGGATCGGGTGCATCACCAGCGAGCTCTGCACGCTCATCGCCGAGCGATAGCCCGAATCGACCCGCTCCACCTCGCGCGCGACCAGGCCATAGGCGACATAGCCGAGCCCGGCCCCGCCATAGGTCTCGGGAATCGTCGGGCCGAGCAGGCCGAGCGTGCCCATCTCGGCCATGATTGCGCGGTCGAACCGCTCCTCCAGATAGGCGGAGGTGACGCGCGGGAGCAGCTCGCCCTGCGCATACTCGCGTGCGGCGTCGCGCACCATCCGCTCTTCGTCGGTAAGCTCGCCGTCGAGCCCGAACGGATCCTGCCAGTCGAACCGGCCCATGTCTGCCATTTCAGTCGTTCCTCGGTGTCTCCGGTGCCGGGGCGGGGGCGGGTGCCGGCGCCACGACCGGGGGTTTGGGCGGCGTTGCAGCTGCCGCCTTCTCTATTTCGTCCAGTGCCTTGCGGGCATTCACATAGCGCGAGGCGGCACTCGTCCAGCCCTCCGCCACGGACGCACCGGGCATGTGCATCACTTCGGCGATCGCGGTTTCGACATTGCCGGCGGCCAGCGCGCTGCGGGCGCGGCGCAGGCGCTCGGCCGGGCGCGGGCTCGGCATCCCCGCCTTGTGCAGCACGAACAGGTCGCCGACAAAGCTGCGGAAGCGCGTCCACAGGCTGTCGTCCGGCCCGTTGCCGAGCCGCGGTGCGATCGTGTCCAGCGCGATGCGCAGATCCTCCAGCGTGAGCGGATCCGCGGCCGCAGTGACGATCGCGCCAACGGCTTCGGGGTGCCGCGCGCCGAAGCGGGCGCGAAGCTGCTGCTCCAGGCTGCCCAGCGGCTGGCCGCGCTCGACGGCGCGGCGCACTGCGGCGGCGACCATCAGCCGTTCGGCCTGGGTGGAATATTGCGCCGCATTGCGCGCACTCTCGTCGGCCTGGCGCAGCTGCAGCTCCAGCGCATCCAGCCGGGCGGCGAGCGCGGTCTCGCGCGCGTCCAGCGTCGCAACATCGGTGGCGGGCGCCAGTACGGGCGGCGGCACCTTCAAGGGCTGGGGCAAGGGCGAGGCCGCAGGGGCATAGGTGGGGGTGCCGGAGGGCTGCCCGGCAGGATGCGGCCCGGCCAGCTCGATCGCCCCGGCTGTCAACGCGACGCCGCCGAGGAAGCCCAGCCCGACAGGGATCATTCGATTACGGCGCGGACTCAGGGTTCGGACCGGCTCGGGCGCCAGGGGCTCGTCGCTCATGGCCGCCCTTTTCGCCGGGTGCGCCGCGCGGGTCAATCGGCGAGCGCGATTGCGGTGTCGATCAGCGCTTCGGTTTCCGGGCGCGGCGCGATCGCGACGGCGCGCCAGCCC
>JAPJRE010000342.1 GCA_030824725.1 Sphingomonas sp. | reverse complement strand
GGCGCCGGGCATGTGCTTCTCGAACGAGCCGGGCATCTACATCCCCGGCAGCTTCGGGGTGCGGCTGGAGGATTGCTTTCACATGACCGAAGCGGGCCCGAAGTGGTTCTCGACCCCGCCGGTCTCGATCGACCGGCCGATGGGCTGATCCGCACCGGGCGCAGGCCTGGCCGATGCGAATGCGGAACGATCATGCTGATCGACGTGTTTCGCTTGAGCGAAAGCCGCTCCGCCCCTAAGTCGGCCTCATGACGTCGACCAATGATATCCGCCGCTCGTTTCTCGACTATTTCGAGGGCCAGGGCCATGCCCGCGTCCCCAGCGCGCCGCTGGTGCCGCACAACGATCCCACGCTGATGTTCGTGAATGCGGGCATGGTGCCGTTCAAGAACGTGTTCACCGGCCTGGAAACGCGCCCCTACAGCACCGCGACCAGCAGCCAGAAGTGCGTGCGCGCGGGCGGCAAGCATAACGATCTCGACAATGTCGGCTATACCGCCCGGCACCACACCTTCTTCGAGATGCTCGGTAATTTCTCGTTCGGCGACTATTTCAAGGAGCAGGCGATCACCCATGCCTGGACGCTCCTCACCAGGGAATGGGGCCTGCCCGCCGAGAAGCTGACCGTGACGGTGTACCACACCGACGACCAGGCGTTCGACCTGTGGAAGAAGATCGCCGGGCTGCCCGACCACAAGATCATCCGCATCCCGACCAAGGACAATTTCTGGGCGATGGGCTCGGATGGTCCCTGCGGCCCCTGCTCGGAAATCTTCTACGATCACGGCGAGCACATCTATGGCGGCCCCCCGGGCTCGCCCGAGGAGGATGGCGACCGCTTCGTCGAGATCTGGAACCTCGTCTTCATGCAGTTCGTGCAGGAGAATGACGAGATCATCGGCGACCTGCCGCGACCGAGCATCGACACCGGCATGGGGCTGGAGCGCATCGCCGCCGTGCTCCAGGGCGTCCACAACAATTACGACATCGACACGTTCAAGGCGCTGATCGACCAGTCGGCGGCGCTGACCGGAACCTCGGCGAGCGGCGAGCAGGTCGCCAGCCACCGCGTCATCGCCGATCACCTGCGCTCCTCGGGCTTCCTCGTCGCCGACGGCGTGCTGCCGGCGAACGAGGGTCGCGGCTATGTGCTCCGCCGCATCATGCGCCGCGCGATGCGCCATGCCCATCTGCTCGGCGCCAAGGATCCGCTGATGCACCGGCTGGTGCCGTCGCTGGTCGCCGAGATGGGCGCGGCCTATCCCGAGCTGGTCCGCGCGCAGCCGCTGATCGAGGCGACCTTGCTCCAGGAGGAAACCCGCTTCCGCCAGACGCTGGCCAACGGCCTGCGTCTGCTCGATGAGGCGACGGTGGGCCTCAAGGCTGGCGACACGCTGCCGGGTGCGACCGCGTTCAAGCTCTACGACACGTTCGGCTTCCCCTATGACCTGACCGAGGACGCGCTGCGCGTGCAGGAGATCGGTGTCGACCGCGCCGGCTTCGACGCGGCGATGGCCGAGCAGAAGCGCGCAGCCCGCGCGGCCTGGAAGGGCTCGGGGGAGAAGGCGTCGGAAGAGCTTTGGTACGACCTTGCCGACGAGCTCGGCGGTACCGAGTTCACCGGCTATGTCAGCACCGAAGGCGAAGGCCAGGTGGTGGCGCTGGTCAAGGATGGCGCGCGGGTCGAGAAGGCGGCTGCTGGCGATACGGTGACCATCCTCACCAACCAGACGCCCTTCTATGGTGAGAGCGGTGGCCAGATGGGCGATGTCGGCATGATCGGCAACGACAAGCTGCGCGCGCTCGTCGACGACACGTCGAAGCCGCTCGGCCGTCTGCATGCCCACCATGCCAAGATCGACAGCGGCGAAGTCGCGATCGGCGACGCGGTCCACCTGTCGGTCGATGTCGAGCATCGCGACCAGGTCCGCGCCAACCACTCGGCGACCCACCTGCTGCACGCGGCGCTGCGCAAACGGCTCGGCACCCATGTCAGCCAGAAGGGCAGCCTGGTGGCGCCCGAGCGACTGCGCTTCGACTTCTCGCACCCCTCCGCGCTGACCCCCGAGCAGATCGCCCAGGTCGAGGCCGATGTGAATGCGCAGATCCGCCACAACGGCACGGTCGAGACACGGCTGATGACCCCCGACGACGCGATCGCCGCGGGCGCGATGGCGCTGTTCGGCGAGAAATATGGCGACGAGGTCCGCGTGCTCTCGATGGGGCTGGGCGAGGATGCGTCCTACTCGGTCGAACTGTGCGGCGGTACGCACGTCAATGCGACGGGCGACATCGCGATCTTCAAGATCGTCTCGGAAAGCGCCGTCTCCTCGGGCGTGCGCCGTATCGAGGCGCTGACCGGCGAAGGCGCGCGACTTTGGCTGAACGCCCGCGACGAGCGGCTGCGCGAGGCGGCGGCTGCGCTCAAGACCTCGCCGGACGACGTGCCCGCACGCGTCGCCGCGCTGGTCGAGGAACGCCGCAAGCTCGAGCGCGAGCTGGCCGACGCCAAGAAGGCGCTGGCGCTCGGCGGCGGTGCCGGCGCGGCGCCGGCGGGTCCGGAGCAGGTGAACGGCATCAATTTCGTCGGCCAGGTGCTCGACGGGCTCGAGGCCAAGGCCCTGCGCGGTGCGGTCGACGAGGCCAAGGCGCGGATCGGCAGCGGCGTGGTCGCACTGGTCGCGGTGAACGAGGGCCGCGCGTCGGTCGCGGTCGGCGTGAGCGACGGGATCGGCGTCAGCGCGGTGGACCTGGTGAAGGTCGCGGTGGCGGTGCTCGGTGGCCAGGGCGGCGGCGGCCGTCCGGACATGGCGCAGGGCGGCGGTCCGGACGGGGCCAAGGGCGCCGATGCGCTCGCAGCGGTGAAGGCGGCGCTGGCAGAGGCTGCCGTCGCCGCCTGACCTTATGGGTCAGCGCCCGGGGGCGTAGCCGTCCTCGGGCAGCACCCAGATCGCCGTCTGGCTCATCTCCGGGCGCAGCAGGCCGTCGATGGTGACATTGACGGTCAGTTCGCCGGCGCCGGCATCACGATAGCAGCGCTCATGCCCGGCGAGCGGCTGGAGCGCTTCCATCAGCTTGAGGCGGGTGCTGACCTCCAGGGCGGGGCTTAGCGCGGTGCCGTTGCTGGTCAGCTTGCCGGCATTGAAATCGGCGGGGCGGATGCGGCTGCACACTGCGCCGGCCCGCACCTGGCCGAAGGTCGAATATTCCAGGACGACGAGCGGGTCGCGATTGACCACGCCGGTTACCAGCGCGTCGAACGCGCCGTCGCCGCGCAGCGTGTAGTGGACGATCGTGCCGCAGGTACGTGCCGCGCGATCGGGATCGATGCACCGTATCCGCCCCGCCTTTGCCGGCGCGAGTGGGTCGGGAGCGGTATCGGCCTGCACGGGGGTGAGCAGGGCGAGGGCGAGGGGGAGCAGCATCAGGATAGGGCCTCGGTTGATTCGGAGCTCGCGTTCAGACGGGACCGGGTGAGGCGCGGATCGCGCTGCAGCCCGGCGGCCTCCTTGATCGAGCGGCGCATCTCGTCGCGCTTTTCGTGGATCGATGCAATCACCGGGCCGACGCCGAGGCCGAGATCGACCAGCAGTGCCTCGGAAAGTTGCAGCGAACTCTCGAGCGTTTCCGGCACGGCGTCGGTAGCGCCGGCGCGGTAGAGCTCGGCAGCATGGCTCGCATCGCGGGCGCGGGCGATGATCGGGAGGCTCGGCACCCAGCCGCGCACGCGCTTGGCGAGCCGCACGGTGAGCACCGGATCGTCCATCGTCAGCACCAGCGCGCGGGCGCGGCCGAGCTGGAGCTGGTCGACCAGCTCGCTGCGGGTGACGTCGCCGAACAGCACATGGAAGCCGGCACGGCGCGCGCGCACCACCGTGTCGATATCGGCATCGACGGCGACATAGGGCTTGTCGTGCCGGCGCAACATTTCGGCGACGGTGCGGCCGACGCGGCCGAAGCCGATGACGACGGTGCCGCCCTCGATCTGGGCGAGATCCTCGTCGGCGATCTGCGCGCCATTCTTGCCCTCGATCTTGCGGGCGATGCTGCGCCCCGCCTTGGCGAGCAGCGGCGTGGCGGTGAGGCCGATCGCGGTGACCGCGCTCCAGAAGGCGGCAGTGCCCGGCGCGATCAGCCCGGCGGCACCGGCGACGCCGAGCACGATCAGCGTGGTCTCGGACGGGCTCGCCATCAGCACGCCGGTTTCGGCCGCCGTGCCCATGCGCGCGCCCGACCAGCGCAGCAGCAACGTGGTGACCGCGACCTTGACGATCATCACCAGCAGGCTCGCCAGCAGCAGCGCCGCCCAGTTGGCGGCGACGAAGCCGAGGTCGAGCTGCATGCCGACGGTGAGCAGGAACACACCGAGCGCTAGTCCCTTGAACGGCGCGGTGATCGCTTCGACTTCGCCGTGATATTCGGTCTCGGCGATCAGCAGGCCCGCGATC
>JAPJRE010000341.1 GCA_030824725.1 Sphingomonas sp. | reverse complement strand
CCACCCCCGCGCGGGTGAGCAGCCGGCTGCGAATACGATCGAGGAGCGACAGGCAGGCGAGCGCGAAGACGAGCACCAGGGTGAGGAAGGCCAGCGTCTGGACGCCCTGGGTGGGCACGACCCGGTCATAGACCTGCAGCATGTACAGCGTCGGCACGATGTACAGGATGTTGACCAGCGCGCTGAATCCGGCGGCGGCGAGCAGATGCCGGCGGCACAGCGCCACCGCATCGCGCATCGGTGCGAACGGGCGCTGCGGCCCCGTCGCGGTCATCTTCGTCATCGCCATTCTTTTCGTCTTGCCGGAGCCGCCGCCCGGAACCACTCCGGGCGGCGACCGTGCTTAGGCGTACAGCACGTGATCGGCCATCAGCAATGCATGCGACGAGTGATGCGCATCCAGGAAGCCGGCGTCCGATCCGCTCCACGCCATGATCTGCGTCGCGTCGTTGGCGAGACCCGAGTCGCTCGCCGCGACCATCGACAGGGCCTGGGCCTTGGCCGAACCGAAGTCGAACAGCGCCAACTGCGGGTCGTGGTCGGTCGGGCGATCGCCGCTGAACTGCGAGTTGATGTGCACCGCGTCATATTGGGCGTTGGCCAACAGCCCGCCGGTGACGAGGATGTGATCAAGCTGCTGGGCATTGCCGTCGAACAGATAGCTGTAGCGCTCCTCGCTCGGCAGCAACGCGGTCGCCAGGTCGGTCAGCATGCCGACCTTGGCCGGATCGGTCAGCTGGGTCTGCGCATCTTCCCAGGCGAAGCCGTTCCAGTCACCGAGCACGGCGATGTTCATGGCCGGATCGTCCGCCAAATGCTCGTTGATATAGGCCTTCACGCCCGCCGCCTGCGCGGTGCGCGACGCGTCGCCCGCGTCGGCCGGCGGCTGGGTGGCGCCCCACAGCGGATCGCTGCCGCCGCGCGAGGTGAAGTGGACGTTGATCGTGGTGACCGTCTCGCCGTTGAATTCGAACTGCGCGACCAGCGGCTTGCGGCTGTTGTTGTACGCCGCCCCGGTGATCAGCTCGGCGCTGCCGTCGACATAGGAAACGCGATCGGTGTTGTAGAGATAGCCGTTGCGGATGTTGCCGTTGGGCTCGCCGCCGGTGGAATTGGCGGTCTCCGGTGCGACCTCGACATAGGCGTAGTTCGCACCGCTGATCTTGTTGATCGCGTCGATCAGGCCCTGCGCGGTCTTCACGCCCGACAGGTCCCTGCCGTTGCCCGCGCCATCGGCGTCCTGGATCTCCTGCAGCGCGATGATGTCCGGCGCGCGCAAATTGTAGACGATATTGCTGGCCAGCACGTCATATTTGTTGTCGGACGCGTCCAGATTCTCGACATTGTAGGTTGCCAGCGACAGGTGCGCGGCATCGCCGGAAAGCGCCGTCACTTCCTTGGCCAGGGTGACGTCCTTGGTGACGGTCACCGCTTCGGTGACGATCACTTCATACTTTGCCGCAGCATAGTTGACGACACCGGTGACGCTGCTCAGTTGGTCCCCGATCGAGTAATTGGCGTTGAACCCGTCGAAGATCGCGCTGTCGCCCTGCAGCTGGATCTTCTCGGGGTTGAAATCGCCCTTCGAGGTGGTGATGCCGCCGCGATCGTTGATCCCGGTAGCGCCCTCGCCCAGCGAGGCGACGACATCGGTCTCAGCATAGCTGTCGGCAGTGGTGTTGGAGACGACCAGCGGGTTGTCGATCGTCACCCGCATGCCTTCCAGCGATTCCCAGAAGTCGATCCCGTCAGTTGTCGGATCGTAGCTCGTCAGCCCGTCATCATCGATCACCGTGCTCGGCGGCGTCAGGCCGCCCTTGCCGATCAGCACCGCCTCGGGAAGGTCATAGCCATAGCCGAGCAGTTCGATCGACGGCGCGGTCAGCTCGGTGATGGTCAGGCCGCCGGTGCCGGCGCGATATTCGCTGACCGTCGCCTGCACCGCGACCGCATCGCCGACGAACACGTCGGGCGCGGTGCTGGTGAAGACGAAAACCGCATCGCTGGTGCGGGCATTGCCGTCGCCCAGATCCTGCAGATAGAAGCCATTGCTGTCCACCGCGGTGACGATGCCGCTGGTGACGACCTTCTGCCCCTCATAGGCCGAACGATGGCCCTCGCCCTGGATCTGGCCGATCGACAGCGGCAGGATGTCGTCGTTGAGGATCGTGCCGGTCGCGGTCGCGCGGTCGATCGTCGCGCCGCCCGTGGGATTGGACAGCGAGATGCTGAACGTCTCGTTCGGCTCGGGCTGGCGATCGCCCAGCACCGGCAGCGAGATGGTCGCCGTGCTCTGGCCGTTGGCGAACTGGACCTTGCCCGTGAGCGTCAACGCGCCGAAATCGCTGGCGTCGGCGCCGCCATAGCCGCCCGGCAGCGTCACGGTGTAGGTGGCGTCGATCGCGCCGGTGGCCCCACCGACGCGCGCGACGGTGAACGTGATCAGGTGTGCGCCGCTGTCACCCTCGGTAGTCGAGGCGTCGGCGATGCTCAGTGTGCCCGGAGCGGCCACCCCGCCGCCGCTGCTCACGCGGATGTCATCGATGCCTACCCATTCGTCGTTGCCGACGGCGTTGGTGGTCATGATGCGCACCTGCAGCGTCGCGGCGTTATTCGCGTCCGACGGCAGCGTCACGCTGACCGGCGTCTCGATCAGCGGGTTGGCGCTGCTCGGCCCGGCGGTGGCATCGGCGACATAGCCGCCGGGCACGTTCGTCCACGGGCTCGAATCGTTGAGGCGGTACTGCACCGCGACCTGCTGGACCGAATTGTCCGGGCCGGTCTCCAGGTCGCGCAGCAGGAACGACAGCGTCACGTCGCTGCGGCCGGTCGCGTCGAGATAAAGCGCCAGGTACGGCGCAGTCGCGGTACCGGAGCCGGTCAGCGCGACGACCGGATTGCTGAGCTGGAATTCGGTGACGCCGCCGGTATTGAAGGTCAGCGGATTGGTCTGATTGACGTTCACGTCCACCACGGTGCTGCTCGTGGTGATGGTGCGCGGGTCGGTACCGGTGGCGCCGGTCAGCGTATCGCCGCGAAAACCGACGATGCTCGGCACCTTGTCCCAGTTGTCATTGGTATCGAGCAGGCCGGTGTTCGACCAGTCCTGCACCAGGTCGCCGTCGATCAGTTTCCAATATGTCGCGCTCACGCAATTTCCCCTGTCGATCCGTTGACGAAGCAGCGGAGGACGAGCGCAAACGGCGCCATCATCCTGCCATCGTTAGGAATTCGCTAACCATGGGTTGTGACATGTGGATGAAATAACATTGAAAAGATTCGGAAGGGTGGCGGCGCCCTCGGGTGACGCTCACCGGCGGGCAGAAGCCGAGCAACCGCTCGCGTTCAGAGCGAAAAAAACGTCGCGAATCGGCACATCGGATCGCGGTCGTCCGGCGGCCAGGTCGCGCAACTCCTCAAGATTGCTGGCAAATCGTCGCGATTCTGCAACATGACCGTGCCACTCGGACACGAAATTCGAACATAGGGGAACATGTGTTGATGAACCGTTACCTGGCCTTGCCGCTCCTGCTGGCGACCGTTTGCGTATCCCAGGCGCAGGCTGCCACGATCGTGACCGCAAACCCGGTCACCACCACCGTCAACGCGAACGCGAGCACCACGGTGACGCTCTCGTCGGTGCTCCAGCCGGACACGATCGGCCAGGTCTTCCGGCCGACCCAGTCCTACCTGACCGGGCTCGGCTTCCGCTTCGGTTCCTCGACGCGCACCACCACCGGCACCGTTACCCTGTCGCTGTACGCAGGCGCGATCGCCCCGAACGCCGCGCTTCCCGCCACCGCGCTCTTCACCCAGCAATATGCGCTGTCGGATCTGGTCTTCCGCGGCGTCGGCAGCTTCACCGACCTGGCGATCGGCACGCTGGGCGTCACCGCCAACACCGATTACACTGCGGTGCTGAGCGGCAGCAGCAACGTCACCTTGGCGTTCGGCAACGGCGAAGGCTATGCGCCGGGCTATCTCCTGCAGACCAAGGTCAACGACCTGACCTGCCGCAACATGCCCTCGGCGTGCGACGCCAGCTTCCGCTTCACCACCGCCAGCCCTGTGCCGGAGCCGACGAACTGGGCGCTGCTGGTCGGCGGCTTCGCGGTGATCGGCGGCACCGCGCGCTATCGGCGCCGGGCTACCAAGGTCTCGTTCGGCTGAATTCTCGTCAGCGGGGGCGTCACGACCAAGGGCGCTCCCGCCGCGCACGCTCCACTTCGCCCCCGCGTCGCATTCCCTGGCAACCGCTCGCCCCGATCGGCCCGTGGTAGCATTAGTTGGCGAAGCGGACATGCGAGAGATGCCCGCTCTGTGCTATCACGTTCAAATGGCACGGCGGCTTTCGTCACGAGCGGACGGCGACATTGCCAAGCGCGAACGACGGCTTTGTCCCGATTGTGTTGAAAAAGGCGGCTTCGAGTGCCGGTCGGCATGATGGGTGAGCA
>JAPJRE010000340.1 GCA_030824725.1 Sphingomonas sp. | reverse complement strand
GTTGATCTGCTGGGTGCCGTGATACAGGCCGCTGGTGTCGCCCAGGCCCACCGTGTTGGCGGTGGCGAACAGGCGGAACCACGGGCTCGGGCGGATCACCCGGTTCTGGTCGAGCAGGGTCAGCTTGCCCTCGGTCTCCAGCACGCGCTGGATCACGAACATCACGTCCGGGCGGCCCGCGTCATACTCGTCGAACACGAGCGCGGTCGGGGTCTGCAGCGCCCAGGGCAGCAGGCCTTCGCGGAACTCGGTGATCTGCTGGCCGTCCTTGAGCACGATCGCGTCGCGGCCGATCAGGTCGATGCGGCTGATATGCGCATCGAGATTGATGCGGATACACGGCCAGTTGAGCCGCGCCGCCACCTGCTCGATGTGCGAGGATTTGCCGGTGCCGTGATAGCCCTGGATCATTACGCGGCGATTGTGCGCGAAGCCTGCCAGCACCGCGAGCGTGGTGTCCGGATCGAACACATAGGCGGGGTCCAGATCGGGCACGCGCTCGTCCGCCTCGCTGAACGCGGGGACTTCCATGTCGCTGTCGATCCCGAACAGGTCGCGCACCTTCACCATCTTGTCGGGTGCGTCGAGGATCGTGGAGTCCCGGCTGTCGGGCAGGGTGTTGGGGATGTCGGCCATATCAAATCCTTCAGTCGCACCGGACCTAGTGGCTTGTTTGCCGCACTGCAACCGCATGTCCGAAGGGGAGGGATCAGGCGCCGATCTTGGGCGGCAGCAGGAACAGCGTGGCGAAGGCCGCGGCGCGGCCCAGATCCCCTTCGACAGCGAACCTGCCTTCGGCCAGCGCCATGGGCAGCGGCATGACTCCGAAGAGAACCGGCAGGAAGTCGTTGGGCTCGCCGACGAACACGGCCTCGGTGTCGGCGAGCGTGCCCCGGTCGATCGCCAGCGCGCCATCGCCCACGGTCACGCGATAGGTCTCCTCGCCCAGCCGGAAGCCGATCCGGCCCGCCCAGCCCGCCGCCTTGTCCGGCAGGAGCAGCATGCGCAGCGCCAGCATCAGCGAGACGCGCGAGAAGGGAAGCGCGGGATCGTGCCGGGGCGAGCGCAGCGCCCAGCGGCCCATCGCCAGTACCACCGGCTCTGCCTCATATCCCCAAGGGGTCAGCGCATAGACCTGGACGCTGGCCGGGGGCGGCAGCTTCTCGCGCACGAGGATCCCGTCCGCCTCCAGCCCCTGTAGCCGCTGGGTGAGCACGTTCGCGCTGAGCCCCGGCAGCCCGGCGCGGATCTCGCCGAAACGGCGGGGGCCGAGCAGCAACTCGCGGATGATCAGCAGCGCCCAGCGCTCGCCGACGAACTCGAGGGCAAGCGCGGTGCCGCAGGCATCGTCATAGCGGCGTTTGGGGGTGGTTATATTTTCTAACTTCACGGTTGTTTTTTAGGATCGAAGAAGGCACGAATCAAGCAGGACGCGAATCGAAGCAGCGTCGAAGGAGAGAAAATCATGCCGAACGCCGTGTTCGTGAACCTGCCCGTGGCCGATGTGCTGCGCGCGACCGCCTTCTACGAAGCGATCGGCTGCACGAAGAACGAACAGTTCAGCGGCCCGACCGCGAGCGCGATGGTCCTGTCCGAGACGCTGACCTTCATGCTGCTCCACCGCGACTTCTTCCAGACCTTCACCCCGCGTACCGTCGCCGATGCAACCGCCACGACCGAGGTGCTGATCGCGCTGCCGCTCGACGATCGCGCCGCGGTCGATGCGCTGGTGGAGAAGGCGGCGGCGGCGGGCGGCACGGGCGACATCCGGCCGGTGCAGGACATGGGCTTCATGTACGGCCGCAGCTTCACCGATCCCGACGGCCATATCTTCGAGCCGTTCCACATGGACATGGCCGCCGCCGCCGCAGCGATGGCGCAAGCGGAGCCGGCTTGAGCCATGGCGCAGAAGATCGTCCCCTGCCTGTGGTTCGACGGCGCCGCCGAGGAAGCCGCGCGCTTCTACACGTCGCTGCTGCCCGACAGCCACATCGACAAGGTGGTGCGCGCGCCTGCGGCCTATCCGGCCGGGGAGGCGGGCGCGGTGCTGGTGGTCGAGTTCACGCTTGCGGGCATGCGCTACATCGCGCTCAACGCCGGCCCGCAGGCGCGCTTCACGACGCCGTTTCCTTCCAGATCCACACCGAGGACCAGGCCGAGACCGATCGGCTGTGGGACGCGATCACTGCCGATGGCGGCGCCGAGCGCGACTGCAGCTGGTGTGAGGACCGCTGGGGCCTGCGCTGGCAGATCGTGCCCCGCCGCCTGGCCGAGCTGATGGCCGATCCCGATCGGGACCGCGCGGCGCGTGCGATGCAGGCGATGATGACAATGCGCAAGATCGACATCGCCGCGCTGGAGGCGGCCGTTGAACCCGCTTGAGCCGAAGAGGAGACACCATGTCGTTCCAGGCCTATCTCGACAACATCCAGGCCAAGACCGGCCGCAGCCCCGACGATTTCCGTGCCTATGCCGCCGAGAAGGGGTGGGCGGATGCGTCCGGCCTGCGCGCCGGGGTGAAGGCGGGGGCGATCGTCGCCGATCTCAAGGACCAGTTCGGCTTGGGGCACGGCCACGCCATGGCGATCGTCGCGCTGCTCAAGGGCGCCAAGCGCGAAGGCGATGCCTGAACGAGAGGAGAGAATCATGCCCGTCGATTCCGAAAGTCCGATCGAGATCGTCACCTTCGACTGGGTTCCCGATTTTGCGCGCAGCTATGTCCGCGATTTCCGGGTGCGCTGGGCGCTGGAGGAAGCCGGGATCGGCTATCGCACCGATCCGATCAGCGCGGTGAATCGCCCTGCGGCCTATTTCGCCGAGCAGCCCTTCGGCCAGGTGCCCGCCTATCGTGAGGGCGACGTGCGCATGTTCGAATCGGGTGCGATCGTGCTGCACGTCGCCGAGCGCTCCGAGGCGCTGCTGCCGCAGGAGCCGGCGGCGCGGGCGCGGGCGCTGTGCTGGATGTTCGCCGCGATGAACAGCGTCGAGCCGATGCTGCTCGAACTCACCACCGTCGATCTGTTCGCCCGCGACGAGGCATGGGCGACGCTCCGCCGGCCGAGCCTGGTGGCGGCGATCGACAAGCGGCTGGGGCAGCTCGCCGCCGCGCTCGGTGATCGGGACTATCTCGAAGGGCGCTTCACCGCCGGGGATCTGCTGATGGCCTCGGCGCTGCGCATGCTCGACCATACCGACATGCTCGCCGCGCATCCGGCGCTCGCTGCGTACCAGCGGCGCTGTCTCGCGCGACCGGCGTTCGTCGCCGCGATTGCAGCGCAGCTCGAGGAATTGCGGACGGAGATGCCCGAACCCGCCTGAAGGAGCGTGAGCATGACCTATGTCGACGGATATGTGCTGCCGGTGCCGGAGGCGAACCGCGCCGCCTATACCGAGCTTGCCCAGCGGACCGGCGAGAAGCTGCGCGCGCTGGGCGCGACGCATGTCGTGGAATGCTGGGGTCAGGACGTGCCCCATGGGACGGCTACCGATTTCTATCGCGCGACCAACGCCGAAGCGGGAGAGACGGTGGTCTTCTCCTGGGTCGTCTGGCCGGACAAGGGGGCACGCGACAAGGGTTGGGCGGCAATGATGGCCGACCCGGAAATGGATGGGCTGGCGATGCCGTTCGACACCAAGCGAATGTTTTGGGGCGGCTTCGAGCCCATCGTCGAGATCGCCCAAGGCTGAGGACAGGGGACGGCACATGACCAACCGGCAGGGCGAAATCATCTGGTACGAACTGATGACCAGCGATGCAGATCGGGCGGCGGCCTTTTATGACGCGGTTGTCGGCTGGCAGGTCGGCGCGCCGCCGCCCGGCGGGCCTGACTATCGCATGATCGTCGCGCCCGACGGCAATGCGGGCGGCATGCTCCAGCTGGACGCGGCCATGCTGCAGGCCGGCGCGAGCCCCACCTGGCTCGCCTATTTCGGGGTCGACGATGTCGATGCGAGCGTCGCGGGCATCGTCGCCGCGGGCGGGAAGGTGCTGGTACCCGCCTGGGATGCGGCTGGCGTGGGCCGGATCGCGATGGTCACCGATCCCCAGGGCGTGCCCTTCTACGTGATGCGCGGCGCGACCGAGGGCGCGACGAGCAGCGTCTACCAGCGGCACGGGCTCGGCCATGTCGGCTGGAACGAATTGCTGGCGCCGGATGCGGATGCCGCGCTCGGCTTCTATCATCGCCAGTTCGGCCTCACCCGGATGGGCGGGATGCCGATGGGCGAAATGGGGGAGTACAGCTTCATCGGCCATGACGGCGGCGCGCCGATCGGCGCGATCATGCGGGTGCCGCCGGGGGCGAAGCCCGGCTGGGGCTTCTACTTCCGGGTCGACGATGTCGATGCGGCGAGAGGCCGGGTCGAAGCGGCTGGGGGAACGGTGGTAATGGAGCCGATGGACGTGCCCGGTGGCGAGCGCTCGCTGCAGGCGGTGGATCCGGACGGCGCGGTCTTCGGGC
>JAPJRE010000339.1 GCA_030824725.1 Sphingomonas sp. | reverse complement strand
GCCGTGTCTCGATGCGACGGCAGGAGACGCATCGCAGCCTCGGCAGCGAACTCGCCGCCGCCTTTACAGAAACCGACGTGCCGATGACCGTGCTGCTTGCCACCCGCGACAAGATCGCTTCGGACTTTGCCGAGTTCCTGCACAAGCCGGCCTTCGCCGCCGCCGGCACCCGCGTGCGCCGCAAGCAGTTCGATACCGCAAGCCATGTCTTTGCCGGCACCGCCGACAAGGCCTGGCTCTACGAGCGGGTGATCGAGGCGCTCGCCGAGCAGCGAGCGCCCTGACCCATCGTTATTCGGCCGCCTGCGCCACCGTCTCGAAATCGGCCGCCGCGAGGAAGCGCTCGGCATCGAGCGCGGCCATGCAGCCGGTGCCCGCGGCGGTAATCGCCTGGCGGTAATGCTTGTCCATCACGTCGCCGCAGGCGAACACGCCCGGCACGCTGGTGTTGGTCGTGCCCTTCTCGACCTGGATATAACCGTCGCCATCGAGCGCGATATGGCCGCGAAACAGCTCGGTCGCCGGGTGGTGGCCGATCGCGACGAAGCCGCCGTCGACTTCGAGCATCGACAGCTCCCCGGTGACGGTGTCCTTCAGCTCGATGGCGACCAGGCCCTCGGGCTGGCCGCCGCCGATGAAGCGGACGACTTCCTTGTTCCAGGCCATGGTGATCCGCTCGTTGGCGAACAGGCGCTGCTGGAGGATCTTCTCGGCACGCAGCGAATCGCGGCGGTGGATCAGCGTCACGTCATGGCTGTGGTTGGTCAGATAGAGCGCTTCTTCGACCGCGGTGTTGCCGCCACCGATCACCGCCACCTTCTTGCCGCGGAAGAAGAAGCCGTCGCAGGTCGCGCAGGCACTGACGCCCTTGCCCTTGAGCAGTTCTTCCGAATCGAGGCCCAGCCAGCGCGCCTGTGCGCCGGTGGCGATCACCAGCGTGTCGCCGGTGTAGACGGTGCCGCCGTCGCCGACGAGGCGGAACGGGCGCTGGCTGACGTCGATCTCGACGATCGTGTCCCACATCATCTGGGCGCCGACATGCTCGGCCTGGGCCTGCATCTCCTGCATCAGCCAAGGACCCTGGATGACTTCGCGAAAGCCGGGATAATTCTCGACATCGGTGGTGGTCATCAGCTGACCACCGGGCTGGATGCCCTGGACGACGATGGGGGCGAGGCCGGCGCGCGCGCCATAGATGGCAGCCGAAAGGCCGGCGGGGCCCGAGCCCAGGATCAACATGCGGGTAGAATGGGTGGCGGTCATGCTCTGCTTTCCGACGAATCTTCGATGCCGCTTCTAGAGACAGCGCATCGTCGGACGCAACATGGCGTCGCGGGGCACATCTGCAACGCCGTGCCGCAACGGAAAAGCTGTTACGGCACCAAGGCGAAGTTGCTGCCCGTCAGCGAAGGATCCACACGGCGACGCTCGCCCAGAACAACACGCTTCCCATTGCCATGATCAGCAGGCTGCGCGAAGCGGCGGGATCGACACCCCGGCCTTCGACCTGTTCCGGCGGCAATTCATGCAACGTACGCATCACGCGACTCCGTTCAAGCGACCCTCTTCTGCTATCCGTTATAGACGATCGGAAAAATCCGACCGTTCCGGTATTATGCCTAAGTAGTAACCGTCAGCCGCGAATACAGATCCATGTCATGGACCATTCGGGCTGGTTCGCGTGGGAACGTCGAGACGCTCGCCCATCCTCGTCGTCGACGAGCGGACGTCGGGCTGGGCAGCGCCAGCACGTCGAAAATGGAGCAATAGCTTTGCTCGGCCGCGACGTCAGGCGATCACCTGTCCGTCGTCAGAACAATTGGCGCAGATCGCAGCGTAAATTAGCGGAGAGCGGGCTTCATCCTGGGGTTGATATCAAGCGGCGATCTTGCGGTGCTGCAAGCGCCGGTGTTCGATGGTCTTTCGTTTGATCCTTTCACGCTGTTTGATGATGGCTTCAGCCCTGCCGAAGTAGGCGTCGGCGGGTGTCACATTGCCGAGGCTTTCGTGATATCGGCGGTGATTATGGTGGTCGATGAAGGCCTGGATCTGGGTCTCAAGATCGCCAGGCAGGAAGTAGTTTTCCAGCAGGATGCGATTTTTTTGAGGGATCGGCGACGGTCGCGAGCAGAAGGGTCGAAACAGCAGTAACAAGCAGGTCCTTCGTGGCGATATTCCCTTGTTGAGACGGATGGCAGTTCACTCCGTGCACGCACGACACCGCTCCCCCGCAAAGCCGAAGGTAACGCAGTGTCGCGCGGAGATTTCGTTAGTCGGCGGTGGTTGCCCGCAAGGGCCGGCCGGTCAGCTTCATGGCTGCATCAGGCCGTGGCGAGCGGCCCGTTCGCGGCAAGGAAGCGCTTCCAATTCTCGATGGTCATGCCGGCGCGATATTCGTCTTGCATTTCGGGTGTCAGCACTTCTACCATTTGGCGTCCTTCGATCCACAGTTCGATGACCCCGAAAATGCCGCCACGCTTGCGATATTTGGCCGGCCACCCTTCGCGGGCGGCAAGCGCAAGCACCGCCTCGCAGGACCGGTCAGTCGCCATGGCGAAATGGGTCGCGCTGCCACGGTCAGCCGCCCCTGGCGTGCCGAGGGCGTCGGCATCCCCTTCGGCGACAACCAGCTCCGTGCCGCGCGGATAGACTTCGATGGCACTGCCCCGGTCATCGGCGGCCAGCGCGAGCCAGCTCCCTTCCGACACGGGCGGGAAAGGCAGCGCCTCTCCGTCCAGCAGTTCGGCCAGCACCGACGCCACGCGCTGCGGGTCATCGGCATCGATGGATAGATGAAAAATCATGGACTCGCCCCCGGGCTGTCTGCAGGGCGATTTATAGACGCGGCACAAAATGTGTCAATACCGATTTGGCATTTATTGTGCCATGCGCTATTCGCCTCCCATGGATAGCATCAAAACACAGGACGAGGCCGGCATTGCCGCCGCACCCGACCCGTCCGACACGCGCAGCCGCATCTGCCACGCCACCATCGAGCTGCTGGGCGAGACGGGGGCCATCAACCATGACGCGGTCGCTGAACGCGCCGGCGTGTCGCGCCGCACGGTCTATCGCTATTTCCCGGACCAGCAGGCGCTGCTCAACGGAGCACGCGAGCATGTGACGGGTCTCGCCGGGCTCAATGTCCGCTTCCCGAACAGCGAGGCCGATCTCGTTGGGCAGCTGGACGACATCCATAGAGGATTCGACCGTATCGAACCCGTCGTCGTGCTGATCCGCTCGACGCCGCAGGGCCGCGCCATGCGCCTTGCCTCGCGCGAGGAGCGCGTAGCCCGATATTCCAGCGCCGCCGCCGACGCGGTGAAGGATTTGCCCGAGGCGGACCGCCGCATCGCCACAGCCATGCTCCAGTTCCTCCACACCAGTGCCTGGCTGGAGATGCACGACCAGTGGGGGATGACGGGCGAGGAGATTGCCCGATCGTGCCGCTGGGCGATGAAGACCTTGCTCAGCGACCTGCGCGCGCGGCGTGGCCGGCCGCTGGATGAGGAATGAGGCAGCTGCGGCTCGCACGAGGACCCAGGGCTGGACGCTTTTCAGGATAGCACCGCCTTCACCGACCTCGCGCCGAGAACGCGGGCGGACTACGCCAAGCACCTCCGCATCATCGATCGTGCCTATGGCGACTTCCCCAACGCGGCGCTCAAGGACCGGCGCACGCGCGGCGAGTTCATGGCCTGGCGGGACCAGCTGGCGAATCACTCACGCCGACAGGCGGACTATAGCTACTCGATACTGGCGCGGGTACTGTCCTGGGCGCTCGATCGCGGCCTCGTCACTGCCAATCCATGCCGCAGCGGCGGCCGCGTCTATCGCGCCTTCCGCTCAGAACGGATCTGGTCGGCGGAGATCGAGAACGCCTTCTACGCCAAGGCGCCGACTCACCTGCACCTGGCGCTCGCACTGGCGCTTTGGACGGGGCAGCGGCAGGGCGACCTGCTGGCGCGCACCTGGGCTGCCTATGACGGGCAGACGCTGCGCCTGACCCAGCGGAAGACGGTGCGGAAGAAGCGCGGCCACGTCGGCACGCGGGTGATCATTCCCGTCGGGGCGCCGCTGAAAGCCCGCCTGGACGGCCTGCCGGAGGCACGCCGGCCACCTGCGGGCGAGAAGATCCTCCTCACCGAACGCGGCACGGCTTGGACGGAGAGCGGCTTCCGCGCCTCTTGGCGCAAGGCCTGCATCGCAGCGGGTGTGGAGAGTGTGACTTTCCACGATTTGCGGGGAACGGCCGTCACGCGCCTGGCGCTAGCTGGCGCCACGCCACCGGAGATTGGAACAGTTACGGGGCATTCGCTCCGTGACGTCCATCAGATCCTAGATTCGCACTATCTCAACCGCGATCCCGCGCTGGCGGAATCGGCCATTCGGAAGCTCGAAAGCGGCTGATTTTCCCAACTGAACGCCCAACTGGCGCACTCGCGTCACCCAAGAACTTCTATTCAACTCGGAAA
>JAPJRE010000338.1 GCA_030824725.1 Sphingomonas sp. | reverse complement strand
CAGCGGAACTTGCTTGGGGCGTGCGGCGCGCACGCGTCGCAGATAGGCCAGCAGCGCACGATCATTGGCGAAGGCACGCATTGGCGGGCTCTTGGCGCCCGCCGCCCCCGATGCCGGCGCCTCCGCGCAAGACCCGAGCAACGCGGCAGCCAGCACGCAACCCAATGCCCGCATCGCACCTCTCCCCACCATGTCGACGATCGTTACGTTATCTCATTTCATTTCCGCAGCAAGCAGATTTGAAATACGCATCGACGCGCGTCGACGACCGGAACGAAGGATCTGTAAGAAGATTGGCCCGACAGCGGACGATCCAAAAGCCCCAATGGCGGAGAGGGAGGGATTCGAACCCTCGGTACGGTTACCCGCACAACGGTTTTCGAGACCGCCCCGATCGACCACTCCGGCACCTCTCCGCATGGGAGGATACGCACTCTCGGGAAGGCCCCTACCTGCGTACCGGTCGCTGTGAGGCGCGGCCACTAGCGCAAAGTTTTGGGGGCCGCAAGCCGCGATCTGCAACTTTTTGCAGCGCGCCAAATCCGCGCGGCGGGGCGCCGACTTCCCGGATCGGGAACGCCCGCCCGCGCCGACATTGCCGGAACGGTCGCGCGACCCTAGATTGGTCACCATGTCAGAAACCCAAGGTTCGCTTCCTTCCCTCGACTCCGGCACCCCGATGCCGCCGATCGCCAGCGCCCGCTTCGCCATCGGCGACGTGGTGCGCCACCGGCTGCTCGATTTCCGCGGCGTGGTCTTCGATGTCGACCCGGTCTTCGCGAACACCGACGAATGGTACGATTCGATTCCCGTGGACATGCGGCCGGCTAAGGACCAGCCCTTCTACCATCTGCTCGCCGAGAACGACGACTCGACCTATATCGCCTATGTCAGCCAGCAGAATCTGGTGGCGGACGACAGCGACGAGCCCGTCTATCACCCCGGGATCAACGGGCTTTTCGACAGCTTCGACGCAGGGCGCTACCGGCTGCGGCCGAATCATCGCCATTAAGCAGGCGTGACTCGGAAAATCGCAGTTTCGTCTTGCGGAACGGTTGACATTCCTGCCCCCCTCGCATAGTTGCGCCCTTCCTCCTGCCGAGGTGCAACCTTGGCGGGCACATGCATTTGAACCAGAGAAGAGACCGATGTTCGCTATCGTGCGCACGGGCGGCAAGCAGTATCGCGTTGCCGCAGGAGACAAGATCGTCGTCGAGAAGCTCGACGGCGAAGCCGGTTCGTCGGTGACGCTGGGCGACGTCCTGCTGGCCGGCGAAGGCGGCGAGCTGAAGGCTACCGACGGCCTGACCGTTTCTGCCGAAATCGTCGCGCAGGCGAAGGGCGAGAAGGTCATCGTCTTCAAGAAGCGTCGTCGTCACAACTATCGCCGCAAGAACGGCCATCGCCAGCAGCACACGATCCTCAAGATCACTGCTATCGGCGCGGCCAAGTAAGCGACTGACGAGACACGAGGAGTATAGACAATGGCACATAAGAAGGCAGGCGGCTCGTCCCGCAACGGTCGCGACTCTGCTGGCCGCCGTCTTGGCGTGAAGAAGTTCGGCGGCGAGACGGTTCTCGCCGGCAACATCCTCGTGCGTCAGCGCGGCACCAAATTCTACCCGGGTGTGAACGTGGGCATGGGCAAGGACCATACCCTTTTCGCGCTCGTCGAAGGCCGCGTGTCGTTCAAGGAAGGCAAGCTTGGTCGCAAGTTCTGCTCCGTAGACATGATTGCCGAGGCGGCCGAGTAACATCGGGCGACCGTACGGGTTGCCCACCAGGGCGACCCGGGTTCGGATGAACCAACGCGAAAAAGGGAGACGGGTCGCCCCGGTCTCCCTTTTTTATTGCTCCCCTGACACCGCGGCGAAACAGCCATGCCATATCGGCATGCGCATAAGCCGCAGGACCGAGGAGAGTGGTCATGTTCGTGCGGACCCAAAGACTGACGTTACGTCCCGGCTGGCCCGAGGATGCCCCCGCCCTTGCCCGGGCGATCGACCATGAGGCGGTGGTGCGCAACCTGTCGCGCGTGCCCTGGCCCTATTCGATCGAAGCGGCCGAGACCTTCCTGGCGCATTGGACCGACACGCGATTCCTGGTGTTCGAGCACCAGGGCGGCGGCGTGGCGCTGATCGGCTGCGTCGGCATCGACAGCGTCGGGGAGGCGCCGCACGAGCTCGGATATTGGTTCACGCCTTCCGCCTGGGGCAAGGGCTATGCCACCGAAGCGGCGCGCGGCGTTTTGGCTGCAGCGCGTGCCTCGGGCGTCCGCCGGGTGACCTCGCGCCACGCGGTCGACAACCCCGCCTCGGGCCGCGTGTTGCGCAAGCTGGGCTTCCAGCCGACCGGCCGCGTCGAGCCGCTCTGGTCCAAGGGTCGCGGCTGCGAGATGGCGTGTGTCGGCTTCGAGCTGGATCTCGACGGCGAAGACTGCCGATCGGGCCCGGAACCGCGCCTAGCAGCGTGATGGCTTCCCCTGGCGGAAAGATACACGTCGTCCCAACACACCCCGTCATCCCCGCATGGGCGGGGATCCATCGGCGCTGATGCCTGGGTTCTTTCCCCAGCTTCCTGGCAAATGGATTCCCGCCTGCGCGAGAATGACGAGGGATTTGGAGGCGCCGCAGTCCCTTTGCTTCTGATGGAATCCGCGATCGGTCGGGAGGGTCGGCCAAACGCTTCCCCCCGCGCCCAAGCTCGACTAAGCCGGCAACATATGGACACTAGGCCAACAGCTTGACGACCCCGGCGGCGCGCCGGCGCCTCTCTCCAGAAGAATCGCGCGATGCGGCGCTCGAGGCCGCCCGCGCCCTGCTGATCGAGGACGGCCCGCAGGCCGTCACGCTCAAGGCCGTCGCCGCGCGGATCGGGCGGACGCATGCCAACCTTCTCCACCATTTCGGCTCGGCGGCGGGGCTGCAAAAGGCGCTGGCGGCGAGCATGGCCGAGGCCGTCACCGCCAAGATCGGGGAGGCGGTGCTGCGCGCCCGGACGACCGATCACGACCTGCGCGAGGTGGTGGACCTCACCTTCGACGCCTTCGGCCGCGAAGGCGCCGGTGCGCTGGCGAGCTGGATGCTGCTCACCGGCAACCAGGATGCACTCGATCCGATCCTGGAGGCGATCCACCGGCTGGTCGATCGCATCAGCGAAGGCGAGGACGCCCGCGCGCCGCTCCGCGAAGAGACGCTGCAGCTGACCCTGATGGCGCTGGGCGACGCGCTGCTCGGCGCCCCCATGGCCCGCGCGCTGGGCCTGCCCCGCGACAAGGCGCGCGACTTGGCCGCGGCAATGTTGCGCGATCGGATCGAGGCGGGGACGGAAGACGTTGGCAGCAAAACGGTGGTTTGACGATCCCTCGCGCTCGACGCTTTGCTCTCTAGAATTGTCGAACTGAAGATGCGGCAAATTCCCAGAACCGACCTGCCGCAAATCTATCCGGACTCATGGGCTCGGTACCATGCGCATAGCAGCCGTCGATCATCGCCGAAACGTCGGCCGCTTGGGCGGGAGTTAAGTCCTTACGATAGGCGATGGCACAGGTCCGCTCCGGCAGGGCCACTTCATAGTCAGCCCCTAGAACATCATCAAAAAGATGCGGGATTAGCAGGCGCGAAGGCCCGATAGCATCCTTGTGGAGCATAACCTTGAGGAAAGGCCGACCTTCGTCGTCCCGCTTTTCCCCCGAGGCGGGCAGGTTCAACGATAGGCGCACCAGGTTTTCCATCGACCTGCCACGCCAGTCGATTCCCTTCCCATCCCAAAAGCCAGCCTCTTCGTGCGTCACATAGAAGAATCTGTTTATCTCGCCACAGTCTGCCCAAGCGACGCAAAATGGCAGTTCTTCCAGTCGTACGAGGGACCCGGCCATGTCAGATCCATCAGTTCCTCGGGCAGGATGATGGGCATGATGCGAGAAAGATCGCGATCCGCCGGCGCAACATCGAGCTTCGCCTCAAGCGGGCCCGGTGCCGACCTCGAAGACACGCTTTGACGAAAACCAATCGAAAACACGCATCAGCATGGCTGCACAATGCTCTCCGCAGAAAATACGCGCAATCGCGGCAAGCGACCCTACTCCGCCGCCTGCGCCACCCGCCGCGCTTCGCCTTCCACTGCCTCCCGCACCGCGCGGGACAGCGCCGCCACGGTGAACGGCTTGCGCAGTACCGGGCGATCGCGGAGCTGCTCGGCGCTCGCCTCGCCAGTGAAGCCGGTGACGAACAGCACCGCGACGCCCGCCAAGGTCGCCTCCACGCCCGCGATCATCTCCGGCCCGGTCTGGCCGGGCATCAGCACGTCGGTCATCACCAGGTCGAGCGACGCCATTGCCGCGATCGCCGTCGGCGCATGCAGGGGATCGGCGCAGCCGACCGCGCGGTGGCCGAGTTCGCGCAGCGCCGCCAGGGTGGCGGCCAGCACGCGGGGATCATCCTCAACGACGAGGATGTCGTAGCTGTCGCCCGCCTTTTCCTCGGCCGGTTCGATCGCCGCCGGGGCGGCGGCGGCGCCGGTCAGCGCGCCCTTGTAG
>JAPJRE010000014.1 GCA_030824725.1 Sphingomonas sp. | reverse complement strand
CGACCCCATACTCCCCACGATGCTCGTCGATGAAAGCGATCATCGTCTGAACGGGTGACCGCCGCGCGCGGCATCAGCAGCGTCATCGGCTATGCCGGCACAGGCAAGAGCGCGATGCTCGGTGTAGCACGCGAGGCGTGGGAAGCGGCGGGCTATATCATCCACGGCGCGGCGCTGTCCGGCATCGCCGCGGAGAATCTGGAAAGCGGCTCGGGCATAGCGTCGCGCACAATCGCCAGTCTGGAGCATCAATGGGGCCAGGATCGCGAGCTGCTGACCGACAAATCCATCCTCGTCATCGACGAGGCCGGGATGATCGGCACGCGGCAGATGGAACGCGTCATCCGCGAAGCGGAGAAGCGTGGTGCGAAGGTGGTGCTGGTCGGCGATCCGCAACAGCTCCAGGCGATCGAAGCGGGTGCTGCGTTCCGCTCGATTGCCGAGCGACATGGCGCGGTGGAAATCATCACAATCCGCCGCCAGTCCGAAGACTGGCAGCGCGACGCCACGCGGCAGCTCGCGACAGGCCGCACCGGCGAAGCACTGGCCGCCTATACGGAGGCCGGCCATGTCCATGCCGCCGGGACGCGCGAAGCTGCACGCGAGGCATTGATCGAGCGCTGGGACAAGGACCGACAGGATGCCCCGCAGGCCAGTCGCATTATCCTCACCCACACCAATGACGAAGTGCGCGAGTTGAACACCGCAGCGCGCGACCGGATGCGCGCGGCGCAGATGCTCGGCAACGACGTCGACCTCGTCGTCGAACGAGGAAGCCGGTCCTTTGCGGCAGGCGACCGCATAATGTTCCTCAAGAATGAGCGCAGCCTGGAGGTGAAGAACGGCACGCTCGGCACGATCGAACAGGTCAGCCCAATCACAATGCGCGTGCGCACCGATGACGGGCGAAGCGTGGCCTTCGACCTAAAGGAGTACGCCCATGTCGATCACGGCTATGCCGCAACCATCCACAAGGCACAGGGCATGACCGTCGACCGCGTCCATCTCCTGGCGACGCCGGGGCTGGACCGGCACGCTGCCTATGTCGCGCTGTCGCGCCATCGGGAGCGCGTCGATCTACATTATGGCCAGGATGATTTCGCCGATGCCGGGCGGCTGACCAGAGCGCTGGGGCGCGAGCGCGGCAAGGACATGGCGTCGGACTACACCCGCGCGCCCGATGTGCAACCGGCGCTATCGCCAGCGCCGACGCCGCCCCGTCGCGGCATGTTTGACGGGCTGAAGCTCAGCAGCGCACCGATCCGGATGCCGACCCAGCCCAGCCCGCTCGAACAGGCGGTGCAGCGATTTGGCCGCGCGGCGCAGGACATCATCGGCATGAAGCAGCAGGGCTTCGAGCCCCTGCCCCACCAGCGCGAGGCCTTTGGCAGCGCCCGTAAGAAGATCGAGGCGCTTCGCCCCGGCGGCGGCGAAGACATGCGCGTCGCGATGAATAAGGACCCTGCCCTTATCAGCGAAGCCGCGAATGGCCGCACCAGTCGCGCCATTCAGGCGATGATCGCCGAGCGCGAAATCCGCATCGATGCCGCCAACCGCGCCGACCGCTTCGTCGCGGATTGGCAGAACAAGGCGCGGCAGCTGAAAACCCTCGAGCGGAGCGGCGACTACGATGCCTCGCGGTCCACCAGGGATGGCATGACCGCCATGGCCAAAGCGCTCCACCGCGATCCCCAGCTCGAGTCGCTGCTCCGCAACCGTGCGCTTGAACTGGGTTTGAAGTCTCAGGGAAGCGCGTCGATGTCTCACGACCTCCAGGAATGGCTCGGCCGCTCGCGCGGTCTCAACATCGGGATGTAGGCTCGCACTCATGACCGATATTCCCCGCCACTACGGCATTGCCGACGATCCCACCCAGGCCTTCGAAAGCCTGCGGCAGGAGATTTCCCTCCTCCACACAGCCATCCAGGGGCTGACCGCCGCGCGCGAGAAAATACCGGATTACAGTCCGACGCTGGGCGCGATCAGCCGGCAGCTTGCCGCGATGACCGAGGGCGTCGCCCGCATCGAGCAGGCGCCGGCCGTGAAACTTACCCCATCCATGTTGGTCCACCAGCTGGCGAAGGCAGCAGCAGATGCGAGAGCAGACGACAAGCGCCAGATGGATGAAGCGCGTGCCGACCTGCATAAAGTGATCGGGAGAATCGACGGGATCGTCGTGCGGGCGCGGTCTACGGATCACCAGCGCAGGCGCGAGCTATGGATGATGCTCGGCGCGTTTTTCGGCGGTATCCTGCTTTCGTCCTTTTTGCCCGGGATGGTCGCCCGCTCCCTTCCCGAAAGCTGGCATGTGCCGCAGTGGATGGCCGCGCGGACGTTGGGCGCGGAAGAGGCCACTTCCAACGACCAGGCCGTCGACAATAACCACACGCTCAAGACAAATTGACGGACTAGGGAACAGGCCGTGTAAAAACAACTTCACGACAGCTGGTCGGTATTTTCGGAGCAGCGAGTTCAAGCCAGGGCGTTGGTGCTCACTTTTTTACTTTTGAAGTGGCCCGCACGGCGAGCTCTCAGCCAACTTGCTACACAAAAAAGCAGTGCCGAAGTTCTTGAAATTATAATGCAGGAAAGAAGCTTGGGCGGCACGGCTTGCTCCCACCCGTGCCGCCAACTGTTAGAGGCTTAGCCTCGCTCGACTACCACACCATAGCAGGTGCTGGGAAACCCGTCCACGGTAAGTTTTAGATGCGCCGGAAAGTCTTCATTATCAACCATCGTTGGGGGAAGATCAGAATAAGGCGGCAAATCGATAAACCTATCAAGAACTCCCGTACCAAGATCGAAGCTAATCGGTTCAGCTTTATGCCCGGCAGCATTCAATCGCCGCGCCAATTCTTCGAAATGCTTCTGCTGAAAGAGCACTGTACCCCAATTATCGATAGTCGGCCCGTCTCTGAAATTGAACTCTGTCGTATGAACGGATACACCGCCAGATTTGAGTGTATTCATACTATTCTCGATAAACTTCAGACCCTTTTCGATCGACCCAACATGTTCAAATGCACAAATTGACCAGCAAAAATCAAACTCACGAAGCGCCTCGGGAATCGCGTTCATATCGACGTACTCGAGCGTGACAAGACGCTGGAAATCCGCTTTGGAAACGAGATGCGGTCGCCAGATCTTGTCAAGGCTGTCCGTGTGTTGCGCCGTGTTGCGCCAACCCACTGCGCTTTCATGATCAGGAGGCAAGTCCGTCGCAACGACCTCAACGCCATTTGCCGCGAGATAGCTGGGGATTGCCTCCTCCCCACAACCGAAACCTAAACCTCGCATTCCAGGACGGATTTTTCCAAACGTCCAAAGGTTCTGAAGAACATAAGGAAGTTCCCAAAGCTTGCGATGATAAAGCGGTTGGACACCTAATTGCGCACACCAGTAAGCTACCCAATCGCTCTCGATATCTTGCTGGGTGGATGCTCTCCAACCCAGACGGATATCAGGAGCAACTGCCGGCGCGTCGCTGATACGACTGGTCCCAAGCGCTCGTGCTATGTCATAGCCCATGTTTTTCACATTCAGCTTGACGATGCCGATATCTCTGACGAGTTCCCATAACGGCTCCGTGTTCGGGTTACCATTACTTGGATCGACGGATCGGGCGAACTCGCGCAGCGCATCGCGCACCTTTTCGTATTCTGCTGCCACTAATTGGCTCCCTCAAAAGTTTACAAAATGCGTCTATTGTTGAATTTTAGCCTAATCATTCGGTCATTTGCTCAAGGCCGACTGCCGTAGGTAATCAGCTAATCGACCAAATCCTCGATCCGAGAACATGTGAGGACTCACCTTCCGATTTGCCAGCGCGTGAAGTTTTTCGAGATCGGCCTCCATATCGACCACCTGAAGGTGTTTACTTTTATTGACTACCCACTCTATCGCTCCAACTTCTCGCAACAACCTCTCCCTTTTATCTTCATGATCAGAGAAAACGAGAGTTGGCGTTCCGGACATTAAGGCAACCATTAGCCCGTGGAACCTGCTAGTAACCAACATACTTGCCGAAGCAATAACACTGTAAAACTGCTGCGGATGCTCATTTCTAACGTCAAACACCATCGGCTCAAGTCCGCCACCCACACACACATCACATCCTACATGTTCCCACCATTCGAAATCTTCATTCGCCTGCAGAACAACACTCAAATTCCGAATGCCCCTCTTCCGACAGAAAGCCAGCACATTTTCTATGCTCCGCCTATCGAAGCGAAAATCACCGCAAATAGCTAGCGTGAATTTGCTTTTTTTACTCACCTTCGCGATTTCTTGTTGAAAATTTATACTAAAATCCGGCAAATTCATCACTGGGGATTCAGTTAGTTTAACTATCAAGTTGGCGGTTTCACGATCTCTCGTAGATACCACAGCCACGTCGACCAAAGCACGTTCAACGAATATTTTACTTAAATCAAGATTTGTGCCCTGATCGCCGATTCCCAGTAGAGCGAAAGGAATAGAATACTCTTTAGCAACATGAAAAAATCGAAACCAGTTGGCGATGTTATAGAGATCCGTTCTAGTCCCGTTTATGTCAAACAACATACCACCAGGGCCGACGATCACAAATTTAGCTTTGGCGATTAACTGGCGATCTACACGCCCGTCTACAACAACAAATGCAAGTTCGGGCCAGACACATTTCAAAAACTTGACAGCCGCGGCGGCTAGCAGTCTATCACCAGCATTACCGGTAAGGCTAGCGCATGCCACTAAGACGTAAGATCGGCCGTGAAAGTCGTCAGAGAGCTCCAAATCAATGACAGATTCTCGCACAGGCGAACCGCGCGACATTTGTTCGATAAGGTCATAGACGAATGGAAGTTCATGACTCTGATCGACACCGCCCGTGGCAACCTCAGAGAAATCAAATATTATGAATGCGCCATCAGCGTGGATTAACCTCCAGTTAGATCGGAGCTCACAAAAATACAAAGAGAGCAGGTCAATATCTGATCTTGGGATTACGACTAAACAAACGCTCGGACTCAAGACATGTGAAAATTCTATCGGCAGCCCATTTGATATGAGATGACAAATTTCTGCTGGCGCCAACACGTATTGGTAACGGGCGGATAAATCCACAGCATGCTTCGCAGCATTGCACCAGTATTGATCATTTATCCACATATTCGATCAGTCCGCTAACTGTCTTGCAATCAGGACCGGCGTGAAAAGCTGACCAATCAACTGAATCACCTTAATTGGCTGATTGGCCTCCGCACCAGCGAGATACAGAACATCCTTGTCATCAAGATTGAACTTTTGCGCGATGAAATATGACGACGGCTTCATCATGTTAATGTGATATACTGTGGCGCGTTCGCCACCTGCACCATCCGGTGCAAATCGAAAGACAAAGATCGCAGCAGGATTGGCAAGATTGTCGTTCGGCCCTCCGGCCAACGCCAAAGCCTCCATCAAGGACGTGCGGCGCGTCGGCAGATCATACCGGTTCACGCGTCCAGCCGTTCCTAGTACCGAATAGCTGCGAGGGCGGCGAAGGATCTCGACGCGGTCTCCAGGTTCCATCGCCATGCCGCCGCCGTTGGAATAGGTCAACGAGTCCAGCGGACCCTCTCCCACGACGCCTTCGCGGTCGACATGCACGATTAAATCGGAGAGTTGGCCGCGGTAGCCGCCGGCAAGCGTGATGACGTCCAGCAAGCGCTCGTGCGCGCCGGTCAGCCGAATCCGACCCGGGTTGCTGACTTCGCCGCCGACTACCACCGAACTGCCAACCGCGGCCTCGACCTGCACGACCGCCTGGGGATATTCGGACTGGCCGACCAAGCGCCGCTCGATTTCCGCCTCGACCTGGGCAGGCGTCTTACCTGCGAACTGAACAGTGCCGATGTAGGGCAGCTTCACATTTCCCGATTGGTCGATGGCGAGCGGGCCAATCTTCTGGCCCTTGGCCGTCGGATCAAATCCGCCTTCGCCGGCAACCGCACCTGAGAAAACTCGAGCGCCAACTTCAAACAGGGTTACGCTGACCACGTCTCCCGCCGCGAGGGAATCACCCGTGAGATTGCTGCGCGCCGGCAGCGGGTGAAACTCGGGCATCGGATGCGCCGAAGGCACGCTGGCGAGATCAGAGACCTCTACCAGATCAAACTGCCCTTGCCTTGCGCCTTTGAGGATAGCCGGCCCCGAAGGTCCCGTCTTTGGCAGCGCGGCGCAGCCGGCCAGCAGAAGCGCAGCCGCCGAAATACCCGCCCAATTCCGCACACGATGGTACCGAAAAAACATCAAACAAGGTTCCTGATTGGCGATCATGCGCCGTGCTGTAACTGAATACGCTTGAGTTGCAGATGACCGTCCAATGCACCTTCGGCAAGAAGGCATCTGCACTCCACTGCCAACGCGGGCTCCTGGACCGCGAAGCGTAATCGCAGACGATAGCTGCCGGTCTCGCGCAGCAGGACACGTTCTGAACACTTGATCTCGCCATCTGCAATGGCGTCGAATTCCAACATGTTGCCCGATTCGCATCTGGCGGCGTCAAACTCGAAGTCCGCCGTCCAACGGCCTGGCGGCAAGTGAAAATAGGGACCAAATACCAGCAACCTTGCCGGGCCGGTAAGATCAAGCGGCCCGCTGACCGGCGGATAAGGAGACGTGGCCGCCAAGAGCACGTTCGATGGCCAGTTGACCAGGCCTGCGTCGATCCGATCATATGCCGCGGCAAGCAAATCAAGCGAAGCACCATCTTGTTCACTGAGTCGAGCACGCTGAACGTCGACATCGCGGGCTCCGTGGACAAAGTGTACGACCGCGTCGCCAAGAGATGGGAAAGGCGCATAGTCGACAAGCATCGCCTCGCGCACGTCGATCCAATCTTCTGCTGCCAACCCCAAGATGCTTGCAAGCCGTTCGAACCAGCGTGGCAGGGACTCGGCAAGATTGACCTGGATCCAACTTAATTCAGTAGCGCGCCGAAGTGTGGTCAGCGCAGCGAAAGATTGAGTCGCCAGCCGTACGGCTTGAACGAAATCGAAACTGCGCGCTGCCATCGAGTACGACACCGTCGTCGCGAAATCTTCTGCGATGATGCAAACCGGACCATCAAAATCGCGCAACGCAGCCCTGGCCTCGGCGTCAGGAACATCGAAGAAGAGTAGGGCCTCCCGATTGGGCTGGACATGGCTAATGACCGTTCGATTGATTTGGTTGAACGGGACGACATCTACCGAACGGCCGATCCGTGCCAGCATTTCCGTCATGCAATGAATGGCGAAGATCGTCGCAGGTGATGGATACCCCCCGATCGCGACTAGGGGTGTCCTCGACCGCTTGCTGGGTTGGGTACCCATCGAACGCTCAGAGCGTGGCATAGATGCTGATCGCCAGATCGAGATCGCTGAACACGCGGCCGAAGCCGCGCTTCAGCACCAGGGCGGAACTACAATATTCGCGGATGATGCCGATATCGTGGCTCACCAGGATCATCGCGGAGTCGCGCCGCTCCACGAACAATGCATCATGACATTTGCGATGAAATCGCTGGTCGCCGACGGCAATTACCTCGTCGATCAGATAGCAATCGAAATCGATCGCGAGTGTCAGCGCGAAGGCGAGACGGGCGCGCATGCCGGAAGAATATTGCTTGACTGGCAGCAAGAGGTTGCGCCCAAGCTCGGCGAAATCATCCACGCGATCTATCGTCTCACGGATCGGCCGGTCGTAGAGCCGCGCGATGAAGCGGATGTTGTCGAGACCCGTCATCGACGCCTCGAACCCGCCACCGAAGGCGAGCGGCCAAGACATTGAAAGTCCGCGGCGGATCATACCTGTGGTCGGCCGCTCGACCCCACCCACAATCTTGACCAGCGTCGATTTGCCAGCACCGTTACGCCCGAGGACTGCCATCTTCTCACCGGCGCCGATAGAGAAATCGATGCCCGTGAGCACGCTCTTCGGACCCGTCGGCGTGTGATACACCTTGGTGATGCCCTGCGCCTCGATCCGGCTGCCGTGTGGCGACGCGGCGAGCGCTGGCGCGCCTGTGCGCAGGTCAGTCATCGCCCATTACCACCTCGGTAAGCGACGATGCGATCCACAGAATGCATCCTGCAATCAGAACCGTGAACAGCAGATTTCGCCACGCGCGTGGGTATAGCGGCTCATCCGGAAGGTTCGGCTCCGCGACCCGCTCGATGTAGAGCTGCTCGCGGCTGGCACCGCTACGTGCCGCGACGAGCGCCAAGCTGGCGGCAAGCAATTGCTTCTCGGCTACGTCACGCTCCGCCGACAGTTCTTCATAGCCGCGCATGCGATCTGCCAGCGAGCCAGTGCCGCCCGCCGCCTGCGCCTGCTGCCGCGCCAATTGCTGCTCCAACGCCGCGCGGCGAAGACGCAGCTGCTGTATCTGAGGACTCCGCGGCGCGACTCGCGCGATTTGAGCGAGTTGCACTTCCGCACGCATCAGCGCCTGCGCGGTAGTCGAACTAAGCTTCAGCGCCGCACCAGCGTCGAGCTTCGGCTCGAGCAGGCGGTTCTGGGCGCGGACCACTGTCAGCTTCGCCAGAATTGCCGATAGCGCAGCTGATGCACGGTCGCGCTCCGCCTCGCTGGTCTGCACGAGGTTGCCTCGCGCGCGCTCATTCAGGCGATTGACCATGCGCTCGGAGGAATCAAGGATACGGCCCGCAATCTGCTGCGCCTCGGCCGCCGAAAATGCCTGCACTTCGACCCGCGTGAGATCGGTGCCTCGATCGAACTCTGCCGAGACATAGCGGCCGACATGCCGATAAAAATCCTCACCGGTCGAGCCGTTGAGGAGCGATGGGAAGCGCGCAAATGGATCAAGGCGGCGATCGGCAAAAGCGCGCCGCACCACGCCATCCCGATCGATCTGCGCGAGCATGTCTCGGGAGCGTACAAAGGCGACAATCGCCTCGCTGTTGTCCTGCGCGGCACCGGATTGGGCGAGATTGAGGATACTGAATCGGTCGCGCGCACCTTCCACCGAGCGCACGACGAAGCTCATCTCCGATGCATAGCGCGGCGTCGCAATGACGAAGTTGTACAGGATCGAACAAGCGACGGGGATGACGAAAAGGAACAGCATCAGCCATCGACGCACCCGTGCAGCCGGGGCAAGCGGCGCCGGTCCGCCGACGGCCAGCGGGCCAGAAACGCGCACCAGCGCGCGTCCCGTGCTGCTTAGATCGGATTTCGGCGCGTGCATGTCATTCCAGTTCGATATGGCGTTGCGCCTTGAGGACCAGCAGCCAACCGATCGCGTTGGTGGCGATGCTCCAAACCAGCGGATAGCTCAATTGCCAGTAGGTCGGCACGTCCGACCCGAAATATCCTGCTCGGAACATCTCGCTAAGATGCACCAGCGGCGAGTAGAGGACCACCTCACGCCCTGCGGGAGGCAGCCAATACACCATGTAGAAGACGCCGGTAAGCGGTAGAATCAGATACATGACCGGCTGAACGAGCCGCTCGAACGCATCGGAGAAATGCGCGAGAGCGGTAATGATCAGCGCCACGCCGAAGGTGAGGCTGCACATGATCGTCCAAGCGCCCAGCAGAACGAGATAATCGTCGACCGGCTGGATCACGTCGAGCAGCATGAGCGGAATGTAGGCGACGAAGAACGCGACCAGCGTCCCGATCGACTCGATCAGGCCACGCGCGATCAAAATGTCGGCCGGACGCACGACCCGGTGGAACAACAGGCCGGAGCCGTGCCGGAAGCTATGGTTCAGCCGGGCAACCATGTGCCGCCACAGCGTCAGCAGGGTATAGCCGGTCAGCACGAGCGGGATCACCCGGACACCATGATTCCTGTCGCCGTAGATGAGCGACCAGGAAATCATCACTCCCAGCGAAAGCGCCAGCGGCTCGACGATCTGCCATAGGAAGCCGATATTGTGGTGACCGAAACGCGCCATGAGCTCGCGGACGAGCAGCGCGTTGATTGTTCGAGCCTTGCGTTGAGCGCGAGGATGCAGGACGGTTCGGCCGAACATGGATCAGCTCAGGTTCAAGTGTTCGCGGCTGCCGGCGACGAGAAGATAAAGGATCATGAAAGCCCAGGCCGAGGTGAGCGCGACCGTACCGATGTAGCGCAACCGCCGCGGTTCCAGCGCCTGATCCGGAAGGCTGGGTCGAGCGATCATTTCAATATAGACTTGCTGGCTATCGGCTTCCTGACGTGCGCTCTGCAGGCGCACCTGTGCCGACTCGAATTTCTTCTCCGCAAGTTCACGCCTGACGAAGAGATCTTCATATCCGCCAAGCTTGCCCGAGATTGCCGAGGGCCCGCCCGTCAGGTCGCGCCGCTGCGCGCCCGCTTGCGCTTCGAGCGCGGCGATCTTGCGGCGGAGTGCGGCGATTGCCGGATTGCGCGGCGCCTTCTCGACAAAGGACTGAAGCTGGACCCGGCTGGAGGCCAATTCTTGATCGATGGCCGTGCCCTGCTCCAAGGCGGCGCCTGCGGATTGCGCAGGGTCTACCACCGACTCCCGATCGCGATACTGGGTCAGCGCCGCATTAGTGGCGGCGAGTTCCCGCGCGGCCTCGGCGAAATTTCGCTCCGCAGCTGAGACAGCGTCCCGTCTTGCGCGCTCGTTCATCACGTTCACGCGCGCCTCGCTCAGTTGCACAAGCACGTTCAGAATCGCCTGTGCATCGGTAGCTCGATATGCGCTCACGCGAACCTTGGTGATCCCTGTCTCTTGGTCCTTCTCAATGCCGACCTGACGAATGAAATATCGGTAAAGTGCTTCGCGCGTATCTTCTGTACCGTCGGCATGATAGCGCGTGACCGAGTCGGCGCCTTGCGCACGATAGATCTCTCGCAGATTTAGCGCGCGTTCGACGCCTTCCATTGCATCTCGGGACTTCAAGAATGCCTGGATTGCATAGATGTCGTCATTGGCACGCATAATGCCGAAGTCGCGCAAATACGCACCCGCTCCTTCCGCGGCAGGACGCGAAACACTGCGAACGATGAACTGGGCTTCCGACACATACCGGTCGGAAGCGATCAGACCAAAGAACAAGACAGCAAGCGCCGTGGGAATCACAAAGCTAATCACGAAGAGGATGGCGCCGAACCGCTCACCCCAAAGCGCACGCGCGCGCGCTGCCCATCCGCCCGCCATGGGCGGATGCTGCTGCGCCGCATCGAAGGGCCTGTCGGTCACGGATCCTGTCTTCACGCTTCGTCTTTGATGTAACGATAGGTAGCCGCTACCCCTGTCATCAGATCGGTCGACGGCACGGGTGCGCCAATCGCCCGAATTTTGTCCATCTTCGCTTCGGTGAAATACTGGTATCGCCCCACGAGCTGCGCGGGCATGTCGACGAACTCGATGCTCGGCGCACGGCCAAGCGCCGCAAACATGGCGGTACCCACGTCGAGCCACGTCTGGGCACGCCCCGTGCCGACATTATACAAGTCGCTCGGGAAGCCATGGTCGATCATCCAGGCGATGATCCGCACGCAATCTTCGACATACACGAAGTCGCGCTTCTGCCCGCCGTCCACATAATCCGGATGGTCGGACCGGAACAATCGGAGCGCACCGCCGTCGGCGAGCTGGTCGAAGCTCGAGGTCACCACCGACCGCATGGCGCCCTTGTGGCGCTCACGCGGTCCGTAGACGTTGAAGAACTTCAGTCCGGCCCACCGCAGGGGCGCTGACTCGCCAGCCGCTACCCGGTCGAGCATCTGCCGGTCGAACGCCAGCTTGCTCCAGCCATAGGGATTGAGCGGACGCAGCCGGTACAGATAGTCAGCATCCGATCGATCGTCGAAGCCCAGCCCCCCGTCACCATATGTCGCGGCCGACGAAGCATAGATGAACGGTATGCCGCGGCGTGCACAGAAGCGCCAAAGCTGCTCACTGAGGTGCAGATTGCTCCTCACGATCAGGTCGACGTCGCGCTCGGTGGTGGCGCTGATCGCCCCCATATGCACGACTGCCTCAATAGCGGCGCCATCTTCCTCCAGGAATGCGGGCAACTGCTCCGGGAGGAGGAAGCGATGCACGCGCTCATGGCGAAGATTCTTCCACTTGTCGTCCGTCCCGAGCCAGTCGCAAACCGTGACCCGCCGATCGTTGCCGAGGTGCGCAACGATATTTGCACCGATAAAGCCTGCCCCGCCCGTTACCAGAATCATGCCGCACCTGCCGAAACGACGTTCGAGTCGGCTTCCGCCGAGTCCTGCTGCTGGATGCGCGCAATCGCCGCACTGGTCGATAGGCCAGGCACCAGATCAATCAAATGTACGCAACCGCCATGCGCCTTCACGAATCCGCCTCCCACAACGTCGTCCTCACGGTAGTCGGCCCCTTTTATCAGATCCGTGGGTATCAGTAGCTCGATCACGCGCTGCGGCGTGTCCTCGTCGAAAATCACCACAAGGTCGACGGCATCGATGGCGGCAAGCACGGAAGCTCGGGAGTCTTGCGACTGGACTGGGCGAGACGGCCCCTTGAGCCGTGCGACGGACTGATCGCTGTTGAGGCCAACAACGAGCCGGTCGCATCGCGCACGCGCCTCCCGCAAAATGCGGATGTGCCCGGCATGCACGATGTCGAAGCAGCCATTGGTGAAGCCGACGCGCAAGCCCTCCTGCTTCCAACTCTCCACCTGCCAGGCCGCCGTTTCCGCCGAACAGATGGTCGACACTGCGGGCGCATCGATCGCCGCGACCGCTCGGGCAAGTTCGGCCTGCGACAGGGTTGCGGTGCCCAGCTTGCGGACCACGGCGCCGGCGGCAGCGTTGGCAAGCATTGCAGCCTCTTCCATTGCCCGTCCGACCGCGAGACCCGCGCAGAAGATGGCGAGCGCCGTATCGCCGGCACCGGACACATCGAACACTTCCGTCGCCGTTGCATGCAAGTGCATCGTGTCGCGATCGGGCCGGAACAGCGCCATACCTGCCTCCGAAAGAGTCAGCAGGATCGCTGCGCCCGTCTGTTGCATGACCGCGCGTGCCGCAATCTCGCTCGCGGCGAGATCGGTGCAGGGCATGCCGACAGAATGTGACAGTTCGGCGCGATTAGGTTTGATCACGGTCGCCCCGGCATAGGCCGAGAAATCACGACGTTTGGGATCGACGATCACAGGCACGTTTCGCGCCCGGCATGCGGCGATTACATGTGCCAGCACGGCGTCCGTAAGAACGCCCTTTGCGTAGTCCGACAGCGCTACGACGTCATAATGTTCAAGCGCCCGATCGAAGTTGTGGATCAGTTGATGCTCAACATCTGCGCCCGCTGGGCCCACCGACTCATAGTCGCAGCGAAGCAATTGCTGGCTGCCACTGATAAAGCGCGTCTTGACCGTAGTCGGTCGGCTCGGATCAACGACGAGCAAGGAGGCATCACCACCGCTGCGCGCAACCATCGCCGCGCATTGCCTTCCAGCGTCGTCATCGCCGATCACGCCAATTAGACCTGCCGCACTGCCCACGGCACAAAGATTGGCGAGCACGTTGCCGGAGCCTCCTAGCATCGCCTGCTCGCGGCTGACGTGGACCACCGGCACCGGCGCCTCTGGAGAAATCCTCGACACCGACCCGTAGCAGAACCGGTCGAACATCAGGTCACCCACCACGAGCACGCGCGCACTCTCTAGGCGAACCGACCTAGCGATTGAAGTAGACACAAGAAAACTCCAGCGTGAGAAAGAGGAAACTGCTTACCATGGAAGTCCGCTAAAGGCGTCGTGGCCTGCACGATGCCGCAGAAACTCGCCGAAGCCGAACATGATATGATACATGGTCGATGCTGGAACGTGATCTGACTTCAGCGTGACACCATCGGCGCGAAGATAGTCGATCCACAGACCCGTTCGTAGATCCGCGGCCGCACCGCTCGCCGCGGGCGACAGAAAGCGGTCGAGAACCAGCGCTGCCGTACGATCCATCGCCACGCTCTCCCGGCCCGCACCCTCGCTGCCGGCTTCCTGCATGGCTACCTGCGCCTTTAGCAATTCGGTGTTCGGCCAGATGCGCAAATCCGTTTCAATCGGCGAACCAGCGGGGTCGACCACATCGAACAACAACCCGGTTCGCGGATCATGGCCATGCGCGTGCGCGAAGCCGAAAAGACGGTCCGCAACGACGGAGGCCCCGGCATCACCACCGATTGCGCGATAGCGAGCAAGAAGCCAAACCCACTCGAAATGGTGGCCGGGCTCGATACGAATTGCGCCATCGGCAGGGGTACGCCGCCAGCTCGAATCGAAGAACTCGGCGAGTGTGCCGGTCTCCGGATCGAACAGCGTCGTCGAAGCAAGCGCGAAGAGCTCGTCGGCAAGTTCCTTGAACGCCGAACTGCCAGTAAACGCGGCGAGGAACACGGCTGCCTCGAACAAGTGCATGTGCGGATTCTGCTCGTGCGCAAGATCCCCTCCCTCCCGCGCCACGAAGCCAATGCCGGTCGGGCTACGCATGGTCTGGTGCAGCGCGCGCAACGACGCTTCGGCCAGGCTCAGGGCGCGGGGATCGCCGGACAGCTTGTACCACCAGGCGAGCCCGAAGAGGCCAAACGCGATGTCGTAGAGATCCGCCTTCGCATCCAGCACGGCACCGTCGGCGCGGAGGCGAGACACGAACTGACCGTCGGCGCGAATCGCATTGCGGATCAGAAATTCCGCGCCGGCTTCGGCGACCGCGGCTGCACCGGGAACCCCGCCTAGCGCGGCCTGACAGAACACGTAGATTTGACGACCCGTAACACGAACACGCTTGAATCCAGGATCGATCGGCCTTCCTTGCCAATCCAACCGCTCATGAAATCCGCCAAGGCCGCGATCTGGCGCAATATCGACCAGCAGGGAGAGCGCGTCCTGTAAATAGGTCCTTGCCGCATCTTCAACCACGTTTCCCGCCAGAGCCGTAACCGAGCCGTGCGTCGCTTGCATAAAACCTCATGTGCAGGGGAATATCGAGAGCCACGCAGCCCTACGTCAATCGATCGATGGAAGATATAGCGGGAACATAACCCATTGCGCCGAGAGGACGCCATCGTGCGGCGGCAAAGACCATGATTTCAACGCATCGTACACCATTGCGGAATTGTCGATAGCCTGCTGCAGTGCGAGAAACAACCAGCGCGGCGAGGATCCCACCGAGCGCGAAGCGATCCGTCGCACCGATGCGAGATCATCAGCTGCCGAGTACGGCCGAACGCCGCGTCCCCGCGCCTTCAGCTTCGAGCCATGCCACGAATGCGCTGCCAAATGCCTCCCATGAACGATATTTAGCCGCACCAGCCAGGGACGGCAGGGGCGCTTCTGGGCGCCAATCGGCATCCATCACGCGCACCAGAGGTGATTCGGCGGCGAGTTCGAGATGAGCGGGAATGGCCGACACGATAGCTGGACGTTGCAAAGCCACTGCCTCGGCCGGGGCCAGACTGAATCCTTCGACCAACGATGGCGTCACCACGCCACGCGCAAGCCCGATCAGGATCGCCAGTTCGGCATCGTTCAGACCCTCCACCTCCAGGATGTGTTGCGCCAACATCGCATCGGTATCGAGCGCCGCCAATACGGCATCATTGCGCCAGCCGCGCGCGCCTGCGAGCACCAGCCGAGGGAGCCCCCCCTCAGCGCCAGCTGCCGAGCGCCACAGCGAGAGCAAGGCTCCGATGTTCTTACGCCCTTCGATGGTGCCGATACAAAGCCAGAAGGGCGCCAGATTGCGGTTCACGTCCCGAGAATAGCCGGGATTGGGCGCCACAAGACGTCCCGCGCCCAGTCGCCGTACCGTGACGGGCGGCTGGGGTAGCATCGATTCGGACAACCAGTACTGGAGCCGTTCGGCCGCGTACCAGGAGGGCGTCGCGATCCGATCCGCGAAGCGGGCAAGCACGGAGAGACCGGCATGCGCATTGCGGCGCGCACCGTCCCCGCAGAACGCCGGGAAATCGAGCGGGATCAAATCGTGTATGAAGAAAGTTGCATCGACCTCTTGCCGTGCGAGCCAGTCGAACTCCCGGGGGCGAGAAAATCCGCGATGAGACGCGTGGATGTAGTGCAACGCCCCGACACGGGCCAGATGGCGGTCGAGGGGCACGGCGTGTCGCGCGATCAAGAAACCAAGGTCGACTACGCGCCGCATCTTGCTGGGCATGGACTGGAGCGTTGCCAGTCGAGCACCGGGGGCACGCGGCGGACCGTCCGCTGCCAGCGCGGCAAATACGGCATCGAGCAAGGGGCCGGGGCGGGCATCGAGCCCGCGTTGTTCTACGATGGCGCACAGCTGGAGTGCCATCACCTCGCTCGAGATCACCCACTTTCCGGCGGGAGTGGCGATAAGGAAGTCGACGGTCGCCGCCCCGCGTCGTACCGCACCGAGAAGAGCGTCGGCGATCGCGAATTCCACACGATCGATGCCCGTCATCACCGGGATGCGGCGGCGCAGCAGCATCGATGTAGCGTCGAACAGGAACCTCATGACGCGGAACGGGCCGGGCGAAACCCTGCGACCGTCGGGGCGAGCCAAAATGTAGCCACGCTGGACGGTGGAAGCGCACCGATAAGCGCGGCAACCTCTGTCCGCTCGGCCGCACCGTGGCCGCTAGCCACATGGCCAACCGTCGCCACACCTGCAGCCAACCCCGCCGCTACGTCGCTGGCAGAATCACCGATCATGATCGATCGCGGTAGGTCTAACGACCAATCGGCAGCGGCATCGATCAACATGCCGGGGCCCGGTTTCCGCCAGGGGTGCGGGCGGGAGAAAGGGCCATCGCCTTCGGGATGGAACGGGCAAGCATAGGTCGCGTCGATCAAATCCGCGCCGAAGACCGACACCACGCGCGCCTCGACCGCCCGGTATTGCCGCTCGGAGCACAACCCGCGCGCGACCCCGGACTGGTTGGTGGCGAGGATGATCGCATACCCCGCCACTTGGAACGCCCGCATCATCTGTACCGCACCCGCAATGGGAACGACTCCTGCCGGATCGGCGAGATAGGGCACGTTCTCGATGATCGTGCCGTCCCGGTCGAGAAACAGCGCCGGTCGCCCGGTCAAAGGACGGTCGTTGTGCCGCCTGCTCCAGCCGCGCACGGCTCAGCCTCCGGAGGCGCGCGCGGCGAGCGCAGCTTCCAGCCGCGCGGTCACTTCATCTACCGTGATCGCCGAAAGGCACGGGCTTTCCGCAGCGAGCCCGGTGATGACGCACGGCATGTCTTCGTTGCGCCAGCAAGGAATGCAACCAAAGGCTTCCGGCTTCCAGACGATGTGTACTTCAGGGTGATGCCGAGTGAAGGTGCGCGCGTCGGTCGGACCGAAGAGCGCGATGACAGGGATGTCAAACGCCGCTGCGGCGTGCAGGAACGCGCTGTCGACGCAGACCATAGCATCCACCGTCGAGACCAGCGCCAACGACTGACCTAGCGGCAGGCCCGCCGTCGATACGATGCCAGCGCCGGTGGGCAGCCCGTCGTCGAGATGGTGGAACAAGATGACGTCGTGCGTCCGGGCGATCGCCTGGATGATGTCGGCGATCCGGGGATGATCCTTGTAGCTATCGCGCGAATAGGGCTGGATGCCGATGATCTTACGACTGCCCAGCCCCTTCTCTTTCAGAAAGTCCTGACAGAAGGCCTGTTGCACATCCGTAACGTGGTGATGAATGCGCCAGCCCTGCGCGCGCAATTCCTTTCTCGAAATTCGCATTGCCCGGGCGAAGATCTCTACGCGCCCGCGCTTTACTTTCGGCCGCGCTCTGCTCTCGTAACGCCCAGCAGGACAGATGCTCAGGTTCACGAGCCGGCGATAGAACGACACATCGATCCGCGGCCCCTCGATATCGATCAACTTCACCGCCGGATCGCCTTCGAAGATCGGAAAGAACTTTCGCTGCGTGGCAAAATGAACCGGCCTACCCGTCTTCTTGGCGAGCGCCTCCAGTCCCGGTTGCATCATCAGAAGATCGCCAATCCCGCCCATCGCGCGCGTAACGAGCACCGGGCCAGCTTTGTCGCGATGCAAGGAGAATGGGTCGCCACCGCGTGCGCTTTTGCTTAGCGATCGATACGCAAACCCGAGCGTAGCCTTGGCAACGCCGAGTTCCCATCGCGCCTTCATGCGGCCCAGCGCCGTGCGGCGTCCCACAATCGCATGCTGATAGTTGCGCGAGGCCCAGCAGATCAATTTGGTTCGGACCGGAGCCGCTTTGTCCGGCTGCGCAAGCCGCACGAACGGGCTCATCTCGATGCCGGCGCGGGCCGGCGAGAAACCCTTCTGGTTCGCGCAGAGCCAGCGACCAAACGCGATGAATGATACGTCCAGCGTTGCCAGCGACCCGCGCTGCAGGTGCGCGCGGGCGAAAAGGACGAACAGTTCCTTCGCGACTTCCAGCCCATTCTCAACCGCATAGGGCTTAAGCGCAACGGGCTCGAGAAGACTGATCAAGCCATTCCAGTCTGCCATAAAATAGCGTACCCGCGCGTGCAGGAGCACCACTCCCATCGCCGCGCTCGGGAACACCCTTCGAACAAACGAATGATAATCACCAATCATCTGCTCAAATCTAGCAGTAACTTCTATATCGCGAGTTCTAAAGTGCGCCTTACTCGCCATGAAGATACCATCCAAGGCAGCTGTAACTTCGTCACAGTCCTGCGGCCTTATCAGTGGATATCCAGAGATAGTCTTTCCCTGCGCTTTCACTGACCGAATTAGACGATCGATTCTCCGGAATTCAGCGAAAGCACTCTCGTCCATAAACTCAGAAAAGAACTTTTCTAGCAATTCGTTACTGCTAGGGGTAGCTGGGGCAATCGAGATGGAGGCCATAGCTTCGTACGAACTTTCGATTGGATGAGGAGGATTCGTCAGATCAAATGCCGTCAGGACCTGCTGCAAAAAAATGACGCTCGCCCCCGTGGAGCATGCTTGTGAATCGCTGGTAGCTCAGGCCGTATCCGCCGACAACCGGGGGGGCTGGCATCACACCGCCAGCCGCGGCAGCTAGCGGCAACAGCTGCGTAAGCTGTACCTCGGACCGACGCCGAGATCGCCACCGTGGCAAACGGGCACGTGATCCCCGACGATCGGTCTTAGCCACGGGCCGGATCTCGGCCAGCGCCATGGGCCACAAGACGCAGCAGAATGCGGCGGTGGTTGGCCTTGGACCCGGAACACGCGCGCCACCGCAAGATGCCTCACGCCTTGCCCGTCGGCTGCTCTTGTCCTAGATTTTAGCGATTAGTGCGTTTGCTAGCCTCCCAGGAAACGGCGGTTCGTATATGCAAGACGTAGGAGATACGTCCACTCTCCAACCTGCCCCTGTTTATGCTTCGAACCCGATTTACGAAAAGGGACTGGGGCCTGATCGGTGGGGCCTCATTTTTGCTGCAATGCGGTAAGAACCTAATTACAAGTTACTTTTAAGATACGTTCGATTCCCGCTACCTCGGCGTTGATCCGGCGGGCGAACGGCCTGCTGCGTCAGTGTGCCCCACGGCATCGATCTATCGGCCTTCACGCAGGCCCAGTTCGACACCATCGCGAGGCATTCAACGAACGGTCCAGAACAACCTTGATGTACCAGACGCCAGCTGAGAAGTTCGCCGAAGGCGTTGCGACGACCCGTTGAACCCACCGCCACTGGCGGACATCCAGAAGTTCGTGAACGTCATTTCCTCGACCATCCTTCCGATCGCTACGGTTTCCACCATCGTCCCATGACGACCTAACGCCGCGACCTGCCGGAACCATTGCTCGAAGTTTTCTGGAGATGGCCCCGGCGCTGGAGCATGAAGATCCGGTGGAGAAGCCGGGCGCGGTATATGCAAGCCCCGGTCGACGCCACAGCGATCACCGGGGCGATCGAGGTGCGCGGCATTTTGGTAGGGCTGGCAGCCCGCCGCGTGCCCGGGCGCGGATCGATCGAGGCCGAGGCCGCGCGCTTCGAGGCCAACTTGGCAGACGGCGACGCGCTGTTCGCCAAAGGGACATCTGGCGAATGGCAATCGCAACCGCTTCTACCGCCACAATCTCGCGTTCCATGACCTGCTGGTCGCGGCGAGCGACAGCGCCTCGACCGGGCCGGCGCTTGGGCGCAGCAACCCTCTGCCTTTCGCCTCGGCGGCCGCGCGGATGCTGGGACGATTGCGCCTCAGTCGAGCGGCTCGTCGTCCCACAATTCGGTATCCACCTGTGCCTGCGCCGCGTTGGCATAGCGCGGACCGGCGGCGGCATTGGGCGGGAACAGGGCGTCGACTTCGATCAGCACCTCCGCCGGCACCGGATGCGCGAAGCTGCCCAGCAGTTCGTCGAGATGGTCGATCCGCGTCGTGCCCGGGATCGGTATGATGAAGTCGCGACGTGACCGCACCCAGGCGATGCAAAGCTGCGCCATGGTGCAGCCTGCCGCCTCGGCGATGGTTCGAAAGCGCGCGGCCATCTCCAGATTGCGCGCGAGGTTCGCCCCCTGGAAACGCGGCATGGTGCCGCGCAGATCGCCTTCGGGCACGCCTTCCGCGCCCACCCCGCCGGCGAGCAGCCCGCGCGCGACCGGCGAGAAGGCGACGAAGCCCGTACCCAGCTCTGCACAGGCATCGAGCACCGCAATCTCGGGGTTGCGCGTCCAGGGCGAGTATTCGGTTTGCATCGCCGCGATGGCATGCACCGCATGCGCGCGGCGCAGCGTCGCCGCCGACATCTCCGACAACCCGATCGCGCCGATCTTGCCCGCTTCCACCGCACGGACGAGCGCCCCGACCGAGTCCTCGATCGGCACGTTCGGATCGAGCCGGTGGAGGTAATAGAGGTCGATATGGTCGGTGTTCAGCCGGCGGAGCGATTCCTCCAGCGTGCGCGCAATCGCGTCAGGGCTGCCGTCCAGCCCGCGCCTGCCGTCCGAGCCGCCGAGCACGCATTTGCTCGCCAAAGTAAATTCGGCGCGGCGGTGCATCACCGTGCGGCCCAGCAGTTCCTCGTTCGCTCCGAAGCCGTAGAGCGCGGCGGTATCAAGGAAGGTCACCCCCGCATCCAGCGCATGGAGCAGCAGCCGCTCCGCTCCCGCGGCGTCGGGGCGCGGCAGATAGGCGTGGCTGAGGTTCATGCAGCCGAGCCCGATCGCGGAGACGGTGAAGGGGCCAATCTGGCGAGTGGGCAGCGTGGTCATGGTCAGCGCGGCACTCCTACATAGTTTTCAGCGATCGTCGCCTGCGCCGCGCGCGAGGTCGCGATATGGTCTCTGTCGGCCAGTTGCATCCGATGACCGAACGTATCGCTTCCCGGGAAACAATGCATCAATCTGGTCAGTTGCCACGAAAAAGGCTCGGATTGCCAGAGCCGGGCGGGCGCGTGGCGAATATGCCCCAATCGTGCTCTGGTCGCCGTACTTGCAGTGGCGGTCCAGCGCCTTGGAGAGCGTGTGTGCACATCGGAGGCGCGAGGCCGGCAGCGGTGTTCAACGCGGGCGACACGCGGCAAAGCGGCGTGGAAGCCAGCGTCGACTGGCAGTCCTCCCAAGCCCGCGGCTGCGCCAGACCCAATGCCTGGAGCGACGCATGTTTCGTCTGCGAACGCATCTATCGCAACATCGCCTGCCTGTGGCCCCCTAGCACCAGTATCGCGTGTCGCTGCGCCAGGACGGGCAGCACCGGGTGTTCGTGGAAACGCTCCTTTACTCGCGCCTCGCTTATATGGGTCGATTACGCCAGCACGGTAAAGGCGTCGTGCTATGCCCGCTCAGCCTCAGCGCCGGATTGGGCGTCGGCCCGCCGTCTTCTTCTCCGGCGAGGGGCGCTCGCTGTTCGGTGGCGTCCGCCTCGCCTTCTGATCCCCAAGCAGTTGCATGCATGCGCATTTCGCGACCGATCCTCGCCAATATCGTCTTTGCCAGGTCACATGCGGCGGCATTTGTTACGCCGGCTTCCTGTGGGTGAGCCATGGCTAGGAGGCGGCTGGCACCGTCCCGATCCGCGTCCTGATTCTCGCAGGTATCGTCTCCACGCGGCCCCGAGCCGGGATGGATGCTGGCAGTTGAAAAAGCTGCCTCTCCGCTATCCCCTCGGCAATCCTGCCTGCCTGCCTGTTCATCCCGTTTGGCAGGATGATGAAGCCGTCAGAGGGATCGGGCGCACTGCACTTCTCAACCGTCCAGCGCTGCACCAGCGGGAGCAACGCCCGGGTGAACCTGTCGGCCAGCGCCGACGCGTGGCACGGCACCAAGACCGCGGCGCCGGTCCTTATGCGCACCGCGCCGGAGGCACACCGCCTTTTGCACGGATCGCGGGCCGCCTGCGCGGTTTTTCCACTTGCGGGCGCAACCGCCCGCCCTCCCCGACGTTCAACGCGCAACCAGAGGGAGGACATCACATGGCTTCGGCCGTTTTCGGCATCGGGTGCGCGCGCGCATGAAGCTGCCCGGTACCGACGATTCTTCGACGCTTCTCTACGACCTGCGCAGCGATACGCGCAGCGTCGGCATCCTCACCTTCCATCGCTGCATCAATTACGGCTCCTATTGGCAGGCGCGCTGCCTGGCCGAGGGCGTGCATGCGCGTGGCCACCGGGTGATGCTGCTCGATCACGAATGCCCCCGCGTCACCCGCGCCGAATGGCGCAATGCGCTGCAGCCGATGCTGCCGGTGCGCGCCGGCGCCGAGGATCGCCGCCGCTACGGTGCCAAGCTCCGCAAGTTTTTGTGCGCCTTCGATGCGCTGCCGCTCTCGCCCGGCTTCGATCTGGTCGATCCGCTCGCGATGCCGCATGTCGATACCGTGCTGGTCGGCAGCGACGAGGTGTGGAACCTGCGCCACCCCTGGTATGGTGGCGCCTCGATCTTCTTCGGCCAGGGGCTCAACGCCGAATGCGTCGCTGCCTATGCCGCCAGCTTCGGCAGCTATGACGCCGATGCCGGGCTCGATCCCTATTGGCAGGACCAGCTGCGGCGGTTCGACAGCATCGCGGTGCGCGATGCCAACAGCGGAAAGCTGGTCGCGCAGGCGATCGGCAAGGCGCCCATGGTGGTACTCGATCCTTGCCTGCAGTTCCCGCCCCATCCCGATGCGGCGACGGCGGTGCCCGAGGGCCGCTATGCGCTGGTCTATGGCCATGACATGCCAGCGGATTTCGCCGCGGCAGCCCGCAGCTGGGCGACGGCGCGCGGCATCCGGCTGATCAGCATCGGCTATCGCAACGACTGGGCGGACGAACAATGGCTCGACGCCGGCCCGCACGACTTCTCCGCGGCGATGGCGGGGGCGCAGGCGGTGCTGACCAACTTCTTCCATGGCTGCGTGTTCGCACTGCTTAACGAGACGCCCTTCGCCTGCGCGCCTTCGCCCTATCGGATGAACAAGGTGCGCGACCTGACCGAGCTGCTCGGCGCCGAACGGCACCTGCTCGTGCCCGGCGCACGGATCGATCTCGGCGCGATCCTCGACGTGCCGCTCGATGCCGCAATCGGCGGCAGGATCGCGGCGATGCGCGACCAGTCGAACGCCTATCTGGACAAGGTGCTTGGCTGAGGCGCCCAGCCCGGCCGCCATTAGTCGCTCCGGATTGTGCATCGGCTGCGGCGGCTGTGCGTCGGGCGGGGGCGGGCATATGGGCTGGGACGGCTATCGCCAGCTCAAGCCCCAGGGCCCGCCCGGCTGGCGCGAGACGGCCACGCCGCACTTCGCCGCCACCTGCCCCTTCTCACCCCAGGCGGTGGACGAGAATGCGATCGCCGAGGATCGCTTCCCCGCCGCCCCGGTCGCCGACCCGAGGATCGGTCGGTTCGAGGCCGCCTATGTCGGCCATGTCGCCGAAGGGGATTTCCGCGCCGGGGGCAGTTCGGGCGGGATGGTCAGCTGGGTCGCCGCCGAGCTGCTGCGCCGCGGAGTGATCGACGGCGTCGCCCATGTCGTGCCGCTGCCCGGCCCCGGCGCGCCGCATTTCGGCTATCGAATCTCGCGCAGCCTTGAGCAGATCGCCGAGGGCGCGCGCTCGCGCTACCACCCGGTCCACCTCGCCCATGTGCTCGACGAGATCCGCCGCGTGCCGGGCCGCTATGCGG
>JAPJRE010000337.1 GCA_030824725.1 Sphingomonas sp. | reverse complement strand
ATGCCACCCTGCGCGTCGGCGACAGCGTGGCGCTGGAGGCGCGGATCACCACCGGCGGGCTGGTGGCGGTGGCGGCGATCGTCTCGGCGGCGCTGCTGGGGTCGGCGGTGATCGTGCGAGCGGCGCGAAAGCGTTCAGACGCGGCGAAGGTTTAATCGAACAGGCCGGGGAGCCGCGCCTTCAGCGCCTCGGTCGGCACGTCCGAAAGATGTCGCGCCACGCTCCGGTTCAGCAGGCCAAGACGCTGCAACGTCTCGGCCGTGTAGGTGCCGTGTACGGCTGCAAGACCGGAAGACGCCCCGACCGGGACCAGCACGCAGGATTGCGCCTTACTCGCCCGCATCGACTCCTTGACGCTGCGCGCGAGGAAATGGCCGAAGATCATCCCCGTGTCGCGGCCCACGGGGATACTGAAGATCAGGAAGAACAGTTCCTGGGCGCTCGTTTCCTCGCTCAGTATCGCATAGAGGAAGCCATCGACGGCAAAGGAGGGACCGCGATAGCGCCAGATCCGCCCTTCCTCGACGTTCGAATTCTTCATCACCGTGTGGATGCCGGTGGGCCCGAGCCCGACAAAGCCGATGTCGGATACCTCGATCGTGCCGTCGCGGTGGGCATAGAGGAACTTGAAATCCCCCTGGATCGCCTGCCAGGCATCGGGCCAGGCGCGCCGGTAGCGATCCACCGGCGGCAGCCGCAGGTTGACCACGCGGTCTGCGGAAAGCGAGGGCCGCTTCGCCAACAACGGATCGAAGTCCTCTGCAGCCTGCGTGAAGTCCTCGACCCGCAGACCCAGCGCATCGCTCAGGCCTTTCAGCCCCTTCGCGCTCGGCCGTACACGGCCCGAAAGCCACTTCGATAAAGCAGCCTCCGAAACACCGATGGTTCTCGCCGCAGCGGTCTGGGTCTCCAGGTCCTCCACCAAGGCATCGAGTGCAGATCTGGTATTACGTACAACGTTGGATTCGCGCGATTCTTGCACAGAGGAAAGCCTTAACAGGAAATTAACCTCGGTCTTTCCTCCGTTACAAGCGACATTGCACCCGCACGTCAATGCTTGTTCCAGAAATGAAATTACATCGAGACACCCAACCCGTTGGGGCGCTTATGATTTTTGCGTAAGCAACTCACTAGGCGACCCTTTTCTTTACATCTCTAGGGGGGATTCAATGTCCAAGCCAATCGCCACCTCCATCTTCGCCGCCACGAGTTTCTGCCTGATTGCGAACAGCGCACAGGCAACAATCATCGACGTGAAGCCGGTCAATGGCTATTTCGATGTTTCTGAGAACAGCAGCGCCGGGCATTCGGGCGTTGCGCAATCCTTCCGCGCATTGGACAAGCATATATCATTCGGCTTCTACGCATTCTCCTATACGCAGTCAGAAAATCTCATTTTCACGCTGATCTCTGGCGACGGCCTTTCAGGAAAAGTCCTCTCCACCAAGGCGGCCAAGACGCCGGCGTTTGCATCGCCCTTTTCCTCCGACTTCGTGGGGGTCGACTTTTCTTCGGTAGACCTCACCGTAGGCAGTTCGTACACCGTCAAAGTTACGACCGACTATGGCATGCCTGCAGGACAAAACACCCACTCGAAATCCAAGGTTATGATCTCGGGCAACGACAGCACGCCAAGCACCTATACGGACGGAAGAGCATATTTGATTGGCTTACCAGCCGGCTGGTATTCGAATTATGATCTGGCTTTCAAAGTGACTGGCTTATCGGCCGTGCCGGAGCCAGCTGATTGGGCCTTGCTGATTGCCGGGATGACCGGCGTCGGCGCCGCTGTTCGCCGCCGTCGCGGCAATGCCCAAGTATCAAGGCCCGTGAGACAATAGGAAGAGCGATGCCGCAGGCGAGATCGATTGATCTCTTGACGCATCCCAGCGCGCGGCACCTCGCAACCGCAGCTTTTCCAGCGGCCTTAGAAAACCATGCGATCACCCGTGCAAGCTTATCTAGCTAAGATAGGGGAATATCATGACCAAGACCAACACTCTCCTCGCTATACTGCTCGGTTCTGCAGCCGCCGTCCCAATGCCTGCTGTCGCAGCGACCGCCATAGTCGATACCGGCACGCCTACCCAAACCAACGGCGGCTTGGCACTTATACCGGCGCAGACGCATGCATTCCAGTTCAGCACGTCGCTGGCGTACAACTTGACCGATGTTCAAGCGTGGATTTACGGACCATCCAACACCCTGAATTACGTCCTGTACAGCAATAGCGCCGGTCTCCCGGGAACGGTTATACGCGCATTCTCGTACACCACCCCAGGTGGAGTGGCGGCATGGGTCGGACCTTCGGTACACTTCACGCTCCAGCCGGGAACCTATTGGCTGGCATTGGAACCGACGACGGAAAACAACTACGGCTTGGCGATGCCGGGCGGCTATTTTGGAGGAGCCCCCCATCCTCTTGTTGAAGCGTATACCAATAGCGCGCAGCCAACCTACGCAATCTACCCGTTTTCTGGCTATGGCTTGAGAATCTATGCCGACGCCGTCCAGTCGGGTGTTCCGGAACCCTCAGCTTGGGCGATGATGATCGCAGGCGTCGGCATATTGGGTGCAGTGCGGCGCACCCGTCGCAAGCGCGTGACGATCCAAAGCGCCTGACGGCCACTGATGTTGGGGTGCCACCTCCCCCAACCCGCCGTCAACCCGGCGATTGCCAAGGCCCAAGTGCCCCCGGAGCGGAGTGCGCCGGTACCGGGCGGCACTGGAAGTCCGGCATCGGCAGGGATGACGGCGGAGCAAGAGGTTGCGCCTACCCGAACAGGAATGCCGAACACCGCCTGACCAATGCTCAGGCGGAACGTCACACGACGGCGAAGTCCCAAACTTCCTGCCGGGCTCGCGGAGGAAATTTGGAATGCGCGAAGCCCTTCGCCCTTATTCCTCGCCCATCCGCAGCGCCGCGATGAAGGCTTCCTGCGGGATCTGCACGCTGCCGTACTCGCGCATCCGCTTCTTGCCTTCCTTCTGCTTGTCCAGCAGCTTGCGCTTGCGGCTCGCGTCGCCGCCATAGCATTTCGCGGTCACGTCCTTGCGCATCGCGGCGATCGTCTCGCGCGCGATCACCTTGCCGCCGATCGCCGCCTGGATCGGAATCTTGAACAAATGGCGCGGGATCAGGTCCTTGAGGCGCTCGCACATGCCGCGACCGCGGCTCTCGGCGGTCGAGCGGTGGACGATCATGCTCAGCGCGTCTACGGGCTCGTTGTTGACCAGGATGCCCATCTTGACGAGGTCGCCGGCGCGGTAGCCGATCTGCTCATAGTCGAAGCTCGCATAGCCGCGGCTGATCGACTTCAAGCGATCGTAGAAGTCGAACACCACTTCGTTGAGCGGCAGCTCATAGGTCAGCTGGGCGCGGCCGCCGACATAGGTGAGGTTCTTCTGGATGCCGCGGCGATCCTGGCAGAGCTTGAGGATCGGCCCCAGATATTCGTCGGGCATGTAGATCACCGCCTGGATCCACGGCTCCTGGATCTCCTCGATCCGGTTGGGGTCGGGCATGTCGGCGGGGTTGTGGAGCTCGATCTCCTTGCCCTCGGCCTCGCCGGCCGACTTGGTGAGCTTCATCTTGTAGACCACGCTCGGCGCGGTGGTGATGAGGTCGAGGTCATACTCGCGCATCAGCCGCTCCTGGATGATCTCCAGGTGCAGCAGCCCCAGGAAGCCGCAGCGGAAGCCGAAGCCGAGCGCGGCCGAGGTTTCCATCTCGAAGCTGAACGAGGCGTCGTTGAGGCGCAGCTTGGAGATGCTTTCGCGCAGCTTCTCGAAGTCCGCCGCGTCGACCGGGAACAGGCCGCAGAAGACGACCGGCTGGACTTCCTTGAAGCCCGGCAGCGGCGCGGCGGCGGGCTTCTTGGCATCGGTCAGCGTGTCGCCGACGCGGGCCTGCGCCACTTCCTTGATCTGCGCGGTGATGAAGCCGATCTCGCCGGGGCCGAGGTCGGGCAGCTGCTCGATCTTGGGGCGGAAGGCGCCGACGCGGTCGACCAGATGGGTCGTGCCGGTCTGCATGAACTTGACCTGCTGGCCCTTCCGGATCGAGCCGTCGATCACGCGGACGAGGATGACGACGCCCAGATACGGATCGTACCAGCTGTCGACCAGCATCGCCTTGAGCGGGGCATTGGGGTCGCCCTTGGGCGACGGGATGCGCTCGACGATGGCGTCGAGGATCTCGTCGATACCGATGCCGCTCTTGGCGCTGGCTAGGACGGCGTTGGAGGCGTCGAGGCCGATCACGTCCTCGATCTCGGCGCGGACCTTTTCGGGCTCGGCCGAGGGGAGGTCGATCTTGTTGATCACGGGGATGATCTCGTGGTCGTGCTCGATCGACTGGTAGACGTTTGCCAGCGTCTGCGCTTCCACGCCTTGGGCCGCGTCGACGACGAGCAGCGCGCCCTCGCAGGCGGCGAGGCTGCGGCTCACCTCATAGGCGAAGTCGACGTGACCGGGCGTGTCCATGAGGTTGAGGACATGCCCCTTCCATTCCAGGCGCACGGTCTGCGCCTTGATGGTGATCCCGCGCTCCTTCTCGA
>JAPJRE010000336.1 GCA_030824725.1 Sphingomonas sp. | reverse complement strand
GCATGGCTACGGTGTGGCACGGGGTGGTCAACCCCAAACGCACGGGCGCGCCCAGCGAATGGTCCTATGCGGACCGGGAGATCGTGCTGGCGCAGGGGGCGGAGATGGGGCGCTTCCTGCTCGGCTCGACGGTGGTGATGCTGTTCCGGCCGGGCGCGATCGCGTTCGAGCAGAGCTGGGCGCCGGCCCGTCCGGTGCGCCTCGGCGAACGCATGGGCGATCGTCCGGCCTGAGCGGCATCTGGCCATGCCGGTCAGGGTGCGGCCGGAACCACGCCCTTGGGCGCCGTTGCGAGGCGGCGGATCAGATCGACCTCGGCCTGGCGATAGGGCTTGCCGTCGCCATGGAACACCTCGTGGAACCAGATCGTCGGTTCCTCGAACGTATAGGGCTTCTTCCAGCTGTCCCAGGGCAGGCGGGTCTGCGACTTGCCGTCGACAAAGCCCCAGTTGAACATGGCGATGTTCAGCCGCTTGCCGATCGGCAGCGTGTTGTCGAAGGTCGATCCGTTGCCGCGTGCCATATATTCGGTGCACAGCACCGGCCGGCCATAGCCGAGCATCTGGTTGGCGCGGCGCTCGAAGGTTTCGGGCCAGCTATAGTCGTGGAAGCTCAGCACGTCGGACTCGGCGATCTGGATCTTCTCGACCGCGTCCAGGCTGTTCGGGTCGTCCCAATGGTCGCCGATCCACACGCCCGAGGTGAGCGGCTGGATCGGATCGGCCGCGCGCGCCGCGGCGAACATCCGCGGCAGCAGCAGCGCGACATAGCGGTTCTTGTCCGGCGTGGGCGCATAGTTGCCGCCGCCGGGATTGTTGGGTTCGTTCCAGATGTCCCAGCCGAGCACGCGCTCGTCCCTGGCGAAGGTGGTGACGATGTCCTTCACATAGGCTTCGAGCTTGCCGTACTGCGCCGCATCCTTCAGCCGCGCGGCGCCCGGCGCTTGGGCCGAGCCGGAGTTGTGGATGCCCGGAATCGGCGGGTGCTGCGGGCCGGCCTTGGGATCGGGATCCCAGCAGCTGTCGAAGAAGATCCACAGCGTCTTGATGTGGTGCCTGGCCGCGATCGTCATGAATGCGTCCATGCGCCGCTTGAGCCCCGCCGGGTCGTTTTCCCACAGCAGGTTGTGCAGGTTCACCCGCATCACGTTCATGCCGATCGACTCGGCCCAGCCGAGCTCAAGGTCGATCCGCGCCGGGTCCCAGGTCTCGGCCTGGAACATCTCGAGCTGGTTGATCGCGGTCGCGGGGGTGAAATTGGCGCCCACCATCCAGGGCTGCTGCGCGTACCAGCCATTGGCCTGCGCCTTGGTCCATTGGTCGCGCGCCTCGGCGGCAGGTGCGATAGCGGCCATCGCTAGCGCGGCGCCGGCGACAAGCATGGTACGGCGGTTGATCATCTTTCAGCTCCCCTCTTCTGATTCTGCGCTTTTTCGGCGCTTCGGCTCGCCTGGTGATCAGGCGATCGATCGATAGACCTGGCTAGAGTCTAGCCTGGCGTTCGGGAAGCCCCTCTGATGCTGCGATCCGCAAAAGCTCGCGGCATCTTCGTGATGCCGGCTGGATCGATCCATGCTCGAAGCCGCTGCCGATCGCGATGATCGCGAAACCATATGACAGGGGCGACCGGAACAACGTGAACGCGTCCTGCGCCCTGTGGTGGGGATGCACCCGGCACGTGCCGACAGGATCAACGAACCGGGCGGCGTTGCCCGGCCCGTCGAAGGATTGCTTACGAAATGCCGCCTGCCAGCCGCTTCGCAGCATCGCCATCGGCGCCCGTGGACGCTCCCCTCTCGTGGCGGCGCGCCCATTGGGTGAGCCGATGGCGGACCGGCTTGTCGAAATATTGTTGCGCGAGCCAGGCAAGGGCGATGATCACCGGCACTGCCGCCAGCTGGCCCGCGATGGCCGGCACGTGCAGCTTCGGGGCAAGCGCGCGGGCGGCGTGCAGCAGCGGGGAATGGATGGCGTAGACCGGGAAGGACAGGATGCCCAGCCACGACATCGTGCGGGCCAGCATCCCGGTCGGCTCCGCATGCAGCGACAAGGTCGTGATCAGCGGGTACGCAAAGAGCACGATCGCGATCGCGGTCCAACCGCCATAGGGTGCGCCCAGCGGGCCGAACATGGTGAGCACCAGCAGGATGCACGGAACGATCGGATGGATGTTCCACACCGGCAGGCGACCGCTGGCATGCAGGCGGTAGATCAGCACGCCCATGAAGAAGCCGAAGACCACCCGCACGCTTGCATAGACGAAGAGCGGCATGGTGACGGTGAGCCGGAGATGGCCGAAATGCAGCGCCTCGACGCAGAGCACCAACGCCGCGGCGACGATGATCGTGATCAGCCAGCGCATGCCCAGATAGCGCAGGATGAATGCGAAAACGATGTTGATCGCCATCTCGTAGAACAGCGACCATGCCGGTGCATTGAACGGGAAGACATTGCCGCCCGAGCTGATCACATTGGGCACCATCAGGACGCCGAGAACGACGTTCACGCCGTATTTGACATAGGCAAGCAGGCCCGGGCTATCCTGTGCCACGCGCGCAAGGCCGATGGCTGCGCCGATCAGCGTTCCCAGCACGTAGAGCGGATACAGACGGATCGCCCGCATCTTGATGAATTGCCAGGCGCTGAAGTCATTGCGTAGCCTCCCTTCATACCGATAGGCTAGGACGAACCCGGAGAGGATGAAGAAAAGGTCCACCGCGAGGTACCCGGTGGAAACGATATCCTGGCCGATTCCCTGAACATGCCAGAAGATCACGAAAATCGCTGCAATGCCGCGAAGACCGTCCAGGGTAACGAAGGTCCTTGCCTTGGCGTCCGTCGCCTGTTCAGCGCCTTCGAGCATCTTCTAGGTTCTCCAGCTGCATCGAGCCAAAACATGCGGATCTTGGGCTCGCCCGGAAGTGTAGGCGGCGTCCAAGCCGTGGTCCAGAGTTGCCTAGCCTAGCGTTGCAGTGCAGCAGGCGCAATGACGCGCAGATGCCCCGGCCCGCCGCATCGTGCTTCTGGCGGTTTGTCGCATGCCCAATCCTTCGCGCAGGCGCGACAGCGGGCAACCCATCGTTTCCCGCGCGAGCCTTGCCGATCCCGCCCGACGCGGCGCACCATCCATTTGTTGCGTGACCGATTCGGCTTTTCGGGTTCGCGCAGCCGTGCGCGGTAACGCCGCGCACGCATTGGAGCGAGCGAGGCTGGGCGTGGTGGCACTGAAACAACGATATAGCGGCATCGCGATCCTGCTGCACTGGGCGCTGGCCTTGCTGCTGCTGTTCCAGCTGGGGCTGGGCTGGGCGCTGGAGGATCTGCCGCGCGCGACGCTGTTCGTCGCCTTCCAGTTCCACAAGTCGGTCGGCATCCTCATCCTGGTTCTATCGCTCGCGCGCCTGCTGGTGCGGCTGGTCGTACCGCGTCCGTCCGCGGAGGGCGCGCCGGCGCTGAAGCTGCTCGCCGGGGTGGTGCACTGGGGCCTGTACGGCGTGATGATCCTGGGGCCGCTGACCGGCTGGATCATCGTCTCGACCGCGCGGGTGAAACTGCCGACCCTGTTGTTCGGCACGATCCCGCTGCCGCATCTGCCGCTGGGTGCCGCCTGGAACCAGCCGGCGGAGGCGCTCCACGGGCTGATCGGCTGGCTGCTCGCCGGGCTGTTCGTGCTGCACGTGGCGGGCGCGCTGCGCCACCATCTGCTGCGCGACGACCTGATCGGGCGGATGATGCCGGCGTTCGTTTCGCGTCGCCCGGCGCTGACGATCGCGGTGGTGGTGGCGCTGGCCGCCTGCGTCGCCGCCTTCCTCGCCGGCTCGTGGCATTATCGCGGCCATGTGGAGGTGCCCGCGCCCTCGCAGCCGCTGCCCGTGCCGGGCTCGACGCCTGAAGTCCCGGCTGCTCCCACCCCCGCGCCCGAAGCGTCGGCCAGCCCGGAGCCCGCGCCGTCGCCTTCGGCCTCGTCGCCCGATGCTGCCGCGCCGGTGCGCAGCTGGAAGGTGGCGCCCGGCGGCACGCTGGGCTTCCGCACGGTCTATAGCGGCGAGGCGATCAATGGCCGCTTCACCCGCTGGACCGCCGATATCCAGTTCAGCCCGGACGATCTCGCGCATTCCAGGATCGCGGTGGACGTCGATCTCGCTTCGGTGAGCAGCGGCGACGGCGAGCGCGACGACACGCTGAGGGGCGACGATTTCTTCGCGGTCGCCGCGCACCCCAAGGCGCGCTTCACCGCCACGCGGATCCGCAAGCAGGGCAGCGGCTATCTCGCCGACGGCACGCTGGCGCTGGCCGGCGCGACCAAGCCGATGGCGGTGAACTTCACGCTCAAGATCGACGGCGACCATGCCCAGGCGAGCGGCACCGCGACGGTCAAGCGCCTCGCCTTCGGGGTCGGCAAGGGCCAGTGGAGCGATCCCGGCACCATCCCGGATGCCGTAGCCGTGACGTTCCGCTTCGTCGCCGACGCGAAATAGGCGGTGCCGGTGGAGATACGGGAAGCGTCCGCGGACGACCGCGACACGGTGATCGGGCTATGGCAGGCGGCCGGCCTCACCCGGCCGTGGAA
>JAPJRE010000335.1 GCA_030824725.1 Sphingomonas sp. | reverse complement strand
GTCGCAATCCGCCTGCACGCGGCGCATCCAGGCGCTGGAGGCGGACGGGTTGATTCGCGGCTATGGTGCCCGGCTCGGCCACCGCCGGCTCGGCTTTCGCTTGACCGCGCTGGTTGACATCACCCTCGGCACGCAGGTCAAGGAAGATCTTGCCCAGTTCGAGCTCGCCGTCGGGCGCATCGACGGCGTGGTGGAGTGCGCGCTGGTTTCCGGCAACCAGGACTATCGCCTGAAGATCCTGTGTCGCGACCTCGACGATTACGAGCGGCTGCACCGCGAGCATCTCGGCCGATTGCCGGGCGTGGTGACGATCAACAGCAGCTTCGTCCTGCGCGACGTGCCGACTCGGGGCGAAGGCGACGCCTTGTTCGGCGCGGCGCGATGACTATCTTGTGGCGTCTTGGAACGCGGCCGGGCGCTGGTGCGTCTAGCGGCCCTGGACACGCTTGTTGATAGGGCATGTTGCACATGCTAACGGCCCGCATCCTGATGATGATGAGAACACAGGTCGCTATGGCCAGGTCGGTTCGCTACTCTCAGCGTCTGTCGCACCGGTGACCACCACCGCGACCGGAGACGCTGCCGCGCTCCTCCCCGATTCGGATCCGCATGGCGGGCATGGCCACCACGGCCAGGACCCGACGTGGAAACTCGCGCTCGGTGCCATCGGCATCGTCTTCGGCGATATCGGTACCAGCCCGCTCTATGCGTTTCGCGAGACCTTCGCGAACGAGCATCACGAGCTGCCGCTCGACACCCCGCACGTGCTGGGTGCGATCAGCCTGATGTTCTGGTCGATGATGGTGGTGGTGACGCTGAAGTACGTCACGATCATCATGCGGGCGGACAACAAGGGCGAGGGCGGCAGCCTGGCGCTGCTCGCGCTGATCTCGGGCCGGGGCGGCCAGCGCCGCTGGACCCAGGGGATCGTGCTGCTCGGCGTGTTCGCCACCGCGCTGTTCTATGGCGACTCGATGATCACGCCGGCGGTGTCGGTGCTGTCGGCGGTCGAGGGCCTTGCCGTCGCCGCGCCGGGCTTCCACCGGCTGGTGGTGCCGATCGCGGTCGTCATCCTCGTCATGCTGTTCTCGATCCAGCGGACCGGCACCGCGCGCGTCGGCGCGTTCTTCGGGCCGGTGATGATCTTCTATTTCCTCGTCATCGCGACGTTGGGCGTGATCAGCATGGTCCAGACGCCCCACATCCTGCAGGCGCTGTCGCCGCACCATGCGGTGCATTTCTTCACGCTCGACCCGCTGCGGGCATTCCTCGCGCTCGGCTCGGTCGTGCTCGCCGTGACCGGGGCCGAGGCGCTTTACGCCGACATGGGCCATTTCGGGCGGAATCCGATTCGTATCTCCTGGCTGTGGTTCGTGCTGCCGGCGCTGATGATGAATTACATGGGGCAAGGCGCGCTGCTGATCCGTGACGCGGAGGCGCTGCGCAGTCCCTTCTACCTGCTCGCGCCCGAGGCGCTGCGGCTGCCCCTGGTGTTCGTCGCCACCGCCGCCGCGATCATCGCTTCGCAGGCGGTGATCTCGGGCGCCTTCTCGGTCACCCAGCAGGCGATCCAGCTCGGCTTCGTGCCCCGGCTGCGCATCGACCATACCAGTGCGGCGACGGCCGGGCAGATCTACATCCCGATCATCAACTGGGCGCTGATGGTCATGGTGATCCTGCTGGTGCTGAGCTTCCAGACCTCGTCGAACCTGACCGCGGCCTATGGCATCGCCGTCACCGGCGCCATGCTGATCGACAATTGCCTGCTCGCGGTGGTGCTGTTCAACCTGTGGCACTGGAAGAAGCGCTACGCAATCCCGCTGCTGGCGGTCTTCTTCACCGTCGACCTCGCTTATTTCGCGGCCAACCTCACCAAGGTGCCCGATGGCGGCTGGTTCCCGCTGATGGCGGGCTTCATCATCTTCACGTTGCTGACCACCTGGGCCAAGGGCCGCAAGCTGATGATCGCGCGTCTCCGCGAGAGCGCGATGCCGATCCAGATCTTCATCGAATCAGCCGCCAACGCCGCTACCCGCGTGCGCGGCACCGCGGTGTTCATGACCTCGACCCCCGATGGCGTGCCCCATGCGCTGCTCCACAACCTCAAGCACAACAAGGTGCTGCACGACCGGGTGATCCTGCTGACCGTGAAGATCAGCGACGTGCCCTATGTGCCGGAGGAGAAGCGCCTGATGGTGGAGGATCTCGGCAAGGGCTTCCACCGCATGATCCTCTATTACGGCTTCATGCAGGAGGCAGACGTGCCGGCGGCGCTCAAATCGGTCGACGCCTGCGGTGCCGAGTTCAAGATGATGGAGACCAGCTTCTTCCTCGCGCGCCAGACGCTGCTGCCCTCGTCGCGGCCGGGGATGATGATCTGGCGCGAGAAGCTGTTCGCCTGGATGCTGCGCAACGCCGAAAGCGCGATGGAGTTCTTCCGCCTCCCCACCAACCGGGTGGTGGAGCTGGGCAGTCAGGTGGAGATTTGAGCGGGGCGCCTGTGCCGCTCATCGTTACTGCGCTGTTCGGGCGGCAGGACCAGGCGTGGTTCGATTCGCTCCGCCGCGCGCATTTCCCGCCCGAGCGGAACCAGCTCGATGCGCATCTCACGCTGTTTCATCATCTGCCGCCGTCGGTGGCGGACGAGCTCAAGTATCGTCTGTCGAAGGAAACGCGCGGGGTGCGGGCGCCGCGGGCGCGGGTGAGCGGCCTGATGTCGCTCGGGCAGGGCGTGGCGTACCGAATCGAAGCGCCGGAACTGGATGCAATCCGCGCGGGTCTGCTCGGAGCATTCGCCGGGCTGTTGACGCCCCAGGATGCCGGCCGCTGGCGCCCGCACGTGACGGTGCAGAACAAGGTGCGGCCGGTGCTCGCCAAGGCGCTGCTGCGCGCGCTGGAGGCCGATTTCTCGCCCGGAACGGTGGAGATCTCCGGGCTGGCGAGCTGGTGGTATCGTGGCGGCCCTTGGGAGTTGCATTCGCGCCACATGTTCGCGTGAACGGTCGGTTCCGATCTGCGTTCGCGCTCGATCGCTGGTGCCCGCCCAATGCTGCATCGGGGGCGAGGCATGCGGCTAGCCGGAAGCGGGAAGAGTCGTGTCGCTCCGTGCTGGCGGTGCCGGCACGCTCCGTTCAGCGGGATTTTCGATGCGAGCCTGCGAGGCATTCATCCGCTTCCGGCGAGCGACGCCTTGCGCGGGGTTGCATCCGTCGAGAGGCGGCATGGTGCCGCGACCTTGGATAGGCGAGCGATTTGCCTTGTCCGTAGCCGCCGATGCCATGCGCATGTCCCGCGTGCGGCGGGGCGGTGGTTCGATCCGTTTTAGAGCGATCCGCGGGTACCCCGGCACAGGGCAGCGCTATGCGCACGCTATGTCCGACGCAACCGACTTCAGGCGCATAGCCGACGCCACCCAGAGGCGATGCCGAGCTTGCTCTCTGCCTTGCGCAATGTCGGAGAGGGATGGCAGCGACCCTGCAACCATCCCCCTGAAGCTGACTCGCCGGTTTGCCTTACGCGATGACCGGCACGGCCTTCTTCCTGCGCCGAAGTGCCGCACCGGCCATGCCCGAGCCAGTGAGCAGCAGCGCCCAGCTCAGCGGCTCCGGCACACCCGGCGGCGGGGACTTCAGCGTGAAGCTGCCCGAAATGGCGGAACCGGAACCGGCCTGGGTGAAGCTGAAGATGACCGAGGCGGGGCCGGGGAGATAGGCGTTCAGCGAGCCGGTCGGGGTGAAGGTACCGAGCGAGACGATCGTGAGAGTCCGCCCGCCGCCGGCAGGCGTTACGTCGACCGTGTCGACGGTGCCGACATAGCTCCCGAAGGCGGCACCGACAAACTTGATGCCCGTGCCGACCGTCGCGGTGATGGGATCCAGCGTGATGCCGAGCGGGCCGTCCAGAACCGGATAGAACCAGCCGGTGGTATCGTTCGCCGAAGCGGACCTGTTGGTGAACACCGAGTCCACCCCGATCACCCTTGTCGTACTGCGGACGCGGACGATCGATGCGGCGAGGGTACCGTAAATGACGGTGGCAGCGGAGGCCGGGACGGGTGCTGCCATCGCCGCCGCGGCGACTAAAGCGAGGACATGAGTGCGCATGGTTTTCCCCAATCTGTTGGCAAATCCGACCAAGGCCGGTGACTGAAGTCATGCATGGGAGTAGAAATTGCGTCAATGCATAGTTATGCAACTATGAATGTAATTCATTCTGTTCGCTGTGCGTGCCGCCGATCCGGCGCTGGATCCGCCTTTTCGGCGCGGCCTCGCGAGATTTTGGCGGGTGCAAGCCGCCGACAAGGGGGCGGAACGGGTCGCTTGCCACCGCCCAGGATTTTGGAAAAGCTTTTCCTTTCAGGAGAATGGATGACCCGCCGGCGGCTGTGCGACGGTGAAATGACATTTGTGCAATATGGTCGCTTGACTAGCAGCGCATGGCGAAATAGATGGCCCGCTCTCGCTCCGGGGCGGAGTAGCTCAGTTGGTTAGAGCAGCGGAATCATAATCCGCGTGTCGGGGGTTCAAGTCCCTCCTCCGCTACCATCCCCAAGTGTCTGATTTAACCGGTAAATTTCCGAG
>JAPJRE010000334.1 GCA_030824725.1 Sphingomonas sp. | reverse complement strand
TGGTTGAGGAGGGTGGTTTGAACATGCGTCAGTCGCGCCATGGTCTTGGCGAGCAGGGGATTGCCACCTCGGCAACCCTCCACTGGAACCTGATTACCGCACCCCTGGTTGAGCACGCGATCCGGCGGGGCGAAGGCAGCCTCGCCGCCGAAGGCCCGCTGGTGGTTGCTACGGGTAAGCACACCGGGCGATCGGCCAGGGACAAGTTCATCGTCCGCGATGCCGAGACCGAGACCAGCGTTTGGTGGGGCAAGACCAACCAGGCGATGACGCCCGAGCATTTCGCCGCGCTCAAGGCGGACTTCCTCGCCGAGCTGGGCAAGCGCGACGAGCTGTTCGTCCAGGACCTGTACGGCGGCTCGCAGCCCGAGCATCGCGTGCGGGTGCGGGTGATCAACGAGCTTGCCTGGCACAATCTGTTCATCCGCACGATGCTGGTGCGCCCCGAGGCGGAGGCGCTGGCGGACTTCGTCCCCGAATATACGATCATCGACCTGCCGAGCTTCCGCGCCGATCCCGCGCGCCACGGGACGCGCGGCGAGACGGTGATCGCGGTGAGCTTCACCGATAGGCTGATCCTGATCGGCGGCACCGCCTATGCGGGCGAGATGAAGAAGAGTGTTTTCGGCCTGCTCAACTATCTGCTGCCCGAGCAGGGCATCATGCCGATGCACTGCTCGGCCAATATCGGGCCGCAGGGCGACACCGCGATCTTCTTCGGCCTCTCGGGCACCGGCAAGACGACGCTCTCGGCCGATGCCAGCCGTACGCTGATCGGCGATGACGAGCATGGCTGGTCGGACACCGCGGTATTCAACTTCGAGGGCGGCTGCTACGCCAAGATGATCCGCCTCTCGCCCGAGGCCGAGCCCGAGATCTTCGCCACCACCAGACGTTTCGGCACGGTGCTGGAGAATGTGGTAATGGATCCGGAAACCCGCGCGCTTGATCTCGACGATGCCAGCCTCGCCGAGAACAGCCGCGGTTCCTATCCGATCGACTTCATCCCCAACGCCTCGGCCGACAATCTCGGACCGGTGCCGAAGAACATGATCTTCCTCACCGCCGATGCGTACGGCGTGCTCCCGCCGATCGCGCGGCTGACGCCCGAGCAGGCGATGTACCATTTCCTCTCGGGCTATACCGCGCGGGTGGCGGGCACCGAGATCGGCGTCACCGAGCCCGAGGCGACCTTCTCCACCTGCTTCGGTGCGCCGTTCATGCCGCGGCACCCCTCGGTCTATGGCAATTTGCTCAAGAAGCGGATCGCGGAAGGCAATGTCGCTTGCTGGCTGGTCAATACCGGCTGGACCGGGGGCAAATACGGCATCGGCCATCGCATGCCGATCAAGGCGACGCGGGCGCTGCTCAACGCCGCGCTCGACGGCAGCCTCAACGCGGCCGAGTTCCGGCGCGATCCCTATTTCGGCTTCGAGGTGCCGGTGGCGGTGCCGGGGGTCGATTCGTCGATCCTCGACCCGCGCGAGACCTGGCCGGACAAGGCGGACTATGACGCGACGGCAGAGAATCTCGTCGACCAGTTCGTGGAGAATTTCGCCCAGTTCGAGGACCATGTCGAAGCCGGCGTTCGCGCCGCAGCGCCGAGGGCGCTCGCCTGAGCGACGCAGCAGACCTTCCGCCGCGGTACTTTCAAAGCACCGCGGCGATTGTCCGGATCGGGGAAGGGGTGCTCGCCTGCACCCTGCCGCGCGACGACTGGACGCACGAGGCGCATCTTGCCGCCTGTTGCTATCTGCTGAGCGAGCGTGTCGACATGGATGTCGATGCCGAGATCGACGGGATCATCCGGCGGTTCAACGAGAGCGTCGGGGGCGTCAACGACGATCATCACGGCTATCACGAGACGATCACGCGCGCCTATGTCGCCGGTGTGCGGCTATACCTGACGGAAACGCCCGAAGACGACTTGCTGGCGCGGGTGAATGGGCTGCTGGCGTCGCCGATCGGCCGACGCGACTGGCCGCTGCGCTTCTACAGCCGGGAGCGGCTGTTTTCGGTGGCGGCGCGGCGCGGCTTCGTGGCGCCCGATCTGGCGCCGCTGCCATAAGCACCCCTCCCGCGAACGGGAGGGGCAACTTCGATCTCAGCCCTTTGCGGCTTCGGCTTCCGGATCGAGCATGCGGTGGAGGTGGACCACCACATAGCGCATCTCGGCATCGTCGACGGTGCGCTGCGCGGCGGCGCGCCACGCCTTTTCGGCGCTCGCATAATCTGGGAAGATGCCGACCACGTCGAGCTTCGAGGGATCGACGAAATCAAGGGTCGTCGGATCGGCAACGCGGCCGCCGAAGACCAGGTGAAGCTTGCTCATTGCGCCTCCTGGGGGTGGGGGGATGCTGCAGCCCTTACCGGCACTGCAGCATCGCACTCAACCCCTTATAGGCGCCTCAGCGTTTCGCGGTCGCGTCCTTGGCGGCGTCGATCACCGTGCCGAAGAGCGCCGAGACGCGTTCCTTGGTGGCATCGCTGTTCGGGATCAGCGATTCGATCTGCTCGCGGCCGCTTTCCTTGGCCGCATGCACGGCGGCCGTAGCGCCGTCGGCGAGTTTGCGACCCAGCGGCGCGAGGGCCGCCTTTTCGCGCTCGAAGCGCGGCAGCAGCATGCCGATCACCACGCCCACCGCGACGCCGCCGGCGAGCAGCAGCGCGGGGTTCTCGGTGAGGCGCGATCCGGTTTCGGTTTCGGTGCTCATGGCGTCATCCTTCTGTGCTGTCTTGTGATGCCGAACCCTTTCTGGGGCCGGCGGTTTCGTCTTTGCCCTTGCGGAAAATGTCGATGATCCAGCCGCGTGCGAGCACCAGGCCGATACCGCTGGTAACCGCCGCGGCAAGCCACGGCCGTTCGCGGACGGCTTCGGTGCCCTCGCGCGCGATGGACGAGACGCTCTGCCTGGCGTTCTCCATCGCTTCCTGCGCGATGTTGCGCGGCTTGAGCCGTTCCTGGATCGTGCCGACCGTTCCCATCAGCTTGTCGCGCGCCGCGCGGGCGCGCGCTCGCGCGGCGTCGGGGTCGCGGGCTACCGTCATGCCTGCGCTCCCATCGCCTTGCGGATGCCGCGCGCCGCCGCCCAGCCGAGCAGGGCCGCGACGGCGAGGCTGACGCCCACGACGATCAGCGTCGCCCAGCCGGGTCCGACCAAGGTCGCCAGCGTCAGGATTGCGCCGACGACCAGCCCAATCGCGGCCGCCAGGGCAAGCGCAAGGGCCAGGACGGCAGCGATCGCCGCGCCCTTGACCTCGGCCACCTTGGCCTGGGCGACGGCCTTGACATAGTCGACCTCGGCGCGGGCATAATCCTTGGCGTCTTCGGTGAGCTGGCCGATCAGCTCACCGATGCCGGCGTCTTCCGTTCGGGGGGCGTCCATGCCCTGTGCTGCCCGTCCTTAGCTCTGGGTGGTGCCGGGCGACGCTGACTGGCCGCTGCCGAACCCGGCAGGCTCGACCTTGATGTCGTCGGTCGAGGGCGTGTTGCCGGTCGGGGCGGCCGTGGTGTCGGTGCCCGTCGTGGTCGTGCCCGACGCCTCGATGCCCGATTTGATCACGCGCGCCAGCACGAAGCCGAGCGCTGCTGCGGTGCCGACCGCGATCGCCGGGCTTTTCTTCACGAACTCGGTTGCCTCGTCGAGCAGTTCGTTGACTTCCTTGCCGCGCAGCGACTCCGCGAAGCCGGCGATGCCGTCCGCCGCAGTGCGGGCATATTGGCCGTACTGCGCACCGAGCTTGGCATCGACGTCGCCCGCGGCGGTCCGCATCATCTCGGCGACTTCGTCGAGCGCGCTGGTCGCGCGGTCCTTGCCGGTGCCGGCAAAGCCCAGGATGTGCTCCTTGGCCTGATCGGCATATTTGGCGGCTTCCTCGCGAATCGTGTCCGAGGCGTTGCGCGTGAAGCTGCCGCCTTCCGCGCCGCTGCCGCTCTCGGTACCGCCGCTTGCCGCGCCGGTCGCACCCATGTTCCCTGCGAGCGGATCGCCCGCAATGTTGGCCGTTTCGTCTGCCATGATCAAAAACCCTCCATGTCGCGTCGAAACAACAACGGCCCCGTTTGCGAGTTCCCTTGCGAACCGCTAGAGGCACCGCGCGCCTCATTCCAGATATGTTACGGAGACCATGACGTGACCGCAATCATCGACGTCCACGCCCGCCAGATTCTCGACAGCCGTGGTAACCCCACGGTGGAAGTGGATGTCCTGCTGGACGATGGCAGCTTCGGCCGCGCCGCCGTGCCCTCGGGCGCCTCCACCGGTGCCCACGAGGCCGTGGAAAAGCGCGACGGCGACAAGTCCCGCTGGCTCGGCAAGGGCGTCGAAGGCGCCGTCGATGCGGTGAACGGTGAGATTGCCGAGGCGGTTCTCGGCCTCGACGCCGAAGACCAGGCCGATCTCGACCGCACCATGATCGAGCTGGACGGCACCGCCAACAAGGGCCGCCTGGGCGCCAACGCCATCCTCGGCGTCAGCCTCGCCGCCGCCAAGGCCGCGGCCGACGCGCGCGGCCTGCCGCTCTATCGCTATGTCGGCGGCGTCAACGCGCACGTCCTGCCGGTGCCGATGATGAACATCGTCAACGGCGGCGCCCAC
>JAPJRE010000333.1 GCA_030824725.1 Sphingomonas sp. | reverse complement strand
GTCGTCAAACGGCCCTGCAGGGGGGAAGGGGGCAGGGCGCATCCCGCCCCCGGCGCAGCGCATCGCCATTGCGCAGGACGCTGCCTTCTCCTTCCTCTATCCGCATTTGCTCGAAGGATGGCGCCGGGCCGGCGCCGAGATCCTGCCCTTCGCGCCGCTCGACGATCAGCCACCGGCGGCGGATGCCGACCTGGTATGGCTTCCCGGCGGCTATCCGGAGCTGCACGCCGGCAGGCTCGCCGCGGCGGAGACCTTCCTCGCGGGCCTGCGCGCCCATGCCCGGACCCGCCCGGTGCACGGCGAGTGCGGCGGCTACATGGCGCTGGGCGAGGTGCTGATCGACAAGTCCGGCGCCACCCATCGCATGGCGGGGCTGCTGGGTCTGGTCACCAGCCATGCCGAGCGGCGGATGCACCTCGGCTACCGGCAGGCGGTCCTGCACGCGCCGGTCGCCGGGCTGGCGGCAGGTGCGCGGCTCACCGGGCATGAATTCCATTATTCCACCATCGTCTCGCAGACCGATGCTCCGCTGGCCGAGGTGCGCGATGCGGAGGGCAATACGGTGCCGGAAACCGGATCGGTGCGCGGCCATGTGACCGGCAGCTTCTTCCACCTGATCGCAGCCGCCGCATGATCGCGCTGCAGCTGATCGGCATCGGCACCGGCAATCCGGCGCACCTGACCGGCGAGGCGGTGGCGCTGCTCAACACGGCCGACCTGATCCTGCTTCCGCGCAAGGAAAACGCGCCCGAACTGGCCGAACTGCGCCGATCGATCTGCGCCGCGGTACTCACCCGGCCCATAGCGATTGCCGAGTTCGACATGCCGGTGCGGGCAGGGAAAAGCTATGTCCAGGCGGTCCAGGACTGGCATGACGCGATCGCCGACGCCTGGGTCCGCGCGATCCGCACGCATCTGCCGCACGGCGGTTCGGTGGCGCTGCTCGTCTGGGGAGACCCCTCGCTCTACGACAGCACGCTGCGCATCGCCGCGCGGCTGCCCGACATGTCGGTGCGGGTGGTGCCCGGCATCACCAGCATCCAGGCGCTCACCGCCGCGCACGCCATTCCGCTGAACAGCTTGGCGGGCGCGGTCACGATCACCACCGGTCGGCTCCTCCGCGCGCATGGCTGGCCGTCCGGTGCCGAGACTTTGGTCGTCATGCTCGACGGCGGCTGCGCGTTCGAGACGCTCGATCCCGATGGCATCCATATTTGGTGGGGTGCCTATCTGGGGATGCCGCACCAGGCCCTCGATAACGGCCCGCTCGCCGAGGCCGGCCCGCGGATCGCCGCCACCCGCGCCGGACTGCGCGAACGCCTTGGCTGGATCATGGACGTCACGCTGCTGCGAAAGGAACCCCGATGAACCGAGACGATGCCGCGCATGCCGAGAAGATGCGCAAGATCCAGGCCGCCCGCGCCACGATGATGGAGACCAAGACGGAGGAGAAGGGGCTGCTGATCGTCCATACCGGCAAGGGCAAGGGCAAGAGCAGCGCGGCAATGGGCATGGTGGTGCGTGCGATCGGCCACGGCATGAAGGTGGGCGTCGTCCAGTTCATCAAGGGCGCGATGATGACCGGCGAGAAGGCCGTGTTCGATGCCTTTCCCGAGCAAGTGGAGTTCAAGCCGATGGGCGAGGGCTTCACCTGGGACACGCAGGACCGCGCTCGCGACATCGCCGTCACTCGCACCGCCTGGGAGGAAGTGCGGCGGATGATCGCCGATCCTTCGTACGACATGGTGCTCGCCGACGAGCTCAACATCGCGCTTCGCTACGACTATTTGCCGCTCGACGAGGTGCTGGCGGTGGTCGCCGCGCGGCCGCCGATGAAGCATGTCATCGTCACCGGCCGCAACGCCCCCGATGCGCTGGTCGAGGCGGCCGATCTCGTCACCGAGATGACGCAGGTCAAGCATCCCTTCCGGTCCGGCGTGAAGGCGCAGAAGGGGATCGAGTTCTGAGCAGCGCGCCCAGCTTCGATCCCGCGTTTCTGGACCAGTTCGACACCTTGCTGCGCTGGCGTCGCGACGTGCGCCATTTCGCCACGACGCCGGTGGATGCGCGGGCGCTGCAGGCGGTCCTCGAAACGGCGGCGCTCGCGCCGTCGGTCGGCAACGCGCAGCCGTGGCGGCTGGTCCGCGTCCGGACGCCCGCGCTGCGGCACGCGCTCGCGGACCATGTCGATGACGAGAACGCGCGTGCGGCGACGGGCTTTGTGGATGCTGATCGGCAGCAGGTCTATCGCGCGCTCAAGCTGCACGGCCTGCGCGAAGCGCCGGAACTGATCGCCATCTTCTGCGACGAACGTCCCACCGCCGGCCATGGCCTCGGCATCGCCACCATGCCGGAGATGCTGCGCTATTCCTGCGTCACCGCGATCCACACGCTCTGGCTGGCGGCGCGCGCCCGCGGGCTTGGCATGGGCTGGGTCTCGATCCTGCAACCGGCGGCCGTCGCCGCGATGCTGGACGTGCCGCCCGACTGGACGCTGATCGCCATGCTCTGCCTCGGCTACCCCGCGGCGGCTTCCGAAACCCCCGAACTCGAACGTCGCGGCTGGCAGGCCCGCGAACCGCTGGCCGACCGGCTGTTCGAACGCTGACCGCAAGGAGAACCCCATGCTTACCCCCGCCGAAGAAGGCCCCGCCATCGTCGTGTGCAACACCTGCCGCTTCAGCGCCGAGGCGCGCGAGGACGGGGAGGGGCGTCGCGGCGGCGCCGTGCTGGCCGATGCGCTGGTCGCCGCGCGCGATGCGGATCCCCGCTACGCCGGCATCGCGATCCAGCAGATGCCGTGCCTGTTCGCCTGCAGCGAACATTGCACCGTGCACCTGCGCGCGCCGAACAAGGTAGGCTACGTGCTCGGCCGCTTCGCGCCGAATGCCGAGGCGGCCGGCGCGATCCTCGACTATGCGGTACACTATGCCGCCAGCGAGCAGGGCCGCGTGCCGTTCGGGCAATGGCCGCAAGGGGTAAAGGGGCACTTCATCGTTCGGGTTCCGCCCGCAGGCCACCTCGTCGAAGGCTAGCGGCACGTGCGGGGCATCGGGCCTCGCAGTGTCAGGTTTTCTTGGGATCTACCGATTGGTGACTCATGTCATGTTACCCTGACACTTCGTCAGGTTTATACGACACGCGGTGGTTATGAAGAACCGGCTGAAGATCCTCCGCGCCGAACCGGACTGGAGCCAGCTCGAGCTGGGCGGTCGCCTGGGGGTGTCGCGACAGGCAGTGAACGCGATCGAGACGGGGAAGCATGATCCCTCGCTGCCGCTGGCCTTCCGCATCGCCCGGTTGTTCGACCTGCGGATCGAGGAGATGTTCGATGACGAACCCAGCGAGGACCAATGACGGCGCCGGCGTGCGCGCCGCACGCAAGCGGATCGCACTTCGATTTGCAATCCGCCCCCGCGCCATCGGAAAGGACGATAATCTATATTATGTAAAGTAGCAACCGTTGAAGGCGCGATCGGACCCGTCCGGCGTTACTGGGCGTCCTTGGGCGGCTTGGGCTCCAGCACCAGCACATTGCCCTCGACGCGCCAGCTGTGCAGCCGCGACAGGAAGTTCATGCCGAGCACGTCGAGGTTGCCGAAATTCTGCGACACCACCACGCCCAGATCGTGCATCTTGAGCGGCCCGAGCGACACTTCCGCGATCCGCGCCCGGCGCGCCGCCACGCTGCCATTGGCGGTCTCGATGATCGCCGGCAGGCCATCCTCGGCTCGGATGTCGGCCTGTTTGGCCGTGGCTTCCGAAATCGCGGTGATCGTTGCACCGCTGTCGATCAGCATGCGGCGCTCCGCGCCGTTGAGCGTCACGCGCGCCCAGAAATGCCCGTCGGGGCTCATCCGGATCCGCACGGTGTCGCCCTCGACACGCTGGTCCTCAAGACCAAGTTTGGCGCTCAGCGACGACCAAGCGGCGGCCAGTTCGTAGCGGTGCCCGACCGCGAACAGCACCAGCAGCACGACCGCCGCCCAGCCGAGCAGCGTGCGCAGGAACAGCCCGAAGCCCATCCGCCGCACGGAGAGCGCGCTGACCACCAGCACCAGCGCGCCGATCAGCCAGACCATGTTGACGCCGTCGATCCCGTTCACGCGTGCAGCTCCAGCCCGTCAAAGCCCGGCTCGACACCGGCGGGCAGTTCGGCGGCGAGCGTGGCATAGTCCATGCTATGGTCCATGTGGACCAGCGCTGAACGCGCCGGGCGCAGTTCCTCGATCCAGCCCAGCACTTGGCCCAGATGCGGATGCGTCGGGTGCGGTGCGCGGCGCAGCGCATCGACGACCCACACGTCGAGACCGGTGTAGAGCTGCCGCATCTCGGCGGTCATTGCATGGAAATCCGTGGCATGGCCGATGACCTTGCCACCACTTTCGAAGCGCAGGCCGGCCGAGGTTATCCCGCCATGCGGCTGGTCGACGACACGGACCGCGATGTCGCCGATCGTGAAACTGTCAGGCATGGTTTCAAGCGCGACTACCGGCGGGTAGTATTTTCCTCGGCCTTCAAAGATATAGGGGAAACGGCTGAAAAATTGTTCAAAGGTGAAGGGCCGCGCCAACCCGCGCACGGGCGTGCCGCTACGGGCATGCATGATCTGGCGGAGAT
>JAPJRE010000332.1 GCA_030824725.1 Sphingomonas sp. | reverse complement strand
GTCTATGTATGATATCTGTACATAACGTCAAGAAGAGATCAGTTTTCATACACGCCGAATGCGCGCGATGCCGCGTCAGGGATGGCCAGAACTGCCGGCGAGCAGCCGGTCGATCTCACCCATCGCCGCGTCGAACTCGGCAAGAGCCGCATGGGGGAGGGCGGTAGCCTGGTCCAAAGACGCCGGCTGCCCATCCCTTCCCGGTTCTTCGACGACCAGCAGGGCCTTCCCCTTGACCGTCTCCCGCCGTGCCATGCGCGCCGCCACAAGGGCGTCGCCGATCGCATAGGTGCCGCGCCGACTGATCCCGAACGCCCAGGTGATCTGATCGAGCCCGAGTGGCGCAAAACCAGCGAGCAGGATCCACACCTGCGGTGCCCGCGCGCTCGAGCGCAGGTGCCCCAACTGCTCGCGCATCAGCACCGCGCGCCGCCGCGCTTGCGCGACCAGCTCGGCAAGCCGGGTCACGCTGCGCTGGAGGCTGCGGGCCGCCAGCATGGCGCGTTCGCCCGGCCAGAGCTGCGGCTGCAGCGTTTGCGCCGTCACCGCGCCGGGGCAGGGGAGGGCGCGGGCCCACGCGCCGGACGCGGTCAGCAGCCGCCCCAGCGCGGCATCGACCGCCCAGAGCGGGGTGCGCGTGGCGGCCTGCTCGATCGCCACCGCGCGGTTCCCAAACGAACGGATTTGCACCGCGCGCTCCAGCGGCGCGAACCGCGGATCGGCGCGCAGCAGCGCGTGCAGGCGGGCCAGACCCGCGAAGGGCAGGGGGGTCTCGTCATCCGCGCCGGCCTGTTTCATTAGCGTGATCGCCCTGCCGATCGCTTCCTCCGCCAGCGCGTCTTCGGCTTGCATCGGGCGGTCGGCCCCGAAGCGAGCGGCCAGAGCGATGGTCTGCGCGGCATCGGCGAGCGGTTCCCACGGATGACGGCTGAGTTCGCCGAGCAGGGCGCGGACCACGGCATAGGCGGAGCAGCCGGTGAGGGGTGTCTCTTGGGGGCCGCGGTCGAGCCCGGCGAACCAGGCGTTGAACCGGTGTTCGGCGTCCGCAAATCCCGCTTGCGCCAGGGATGAAAGCAACACCTCCCGCAGCAGCCCTACGCAGAACAGCCGTTTTTCGATATCGGTGAGGCTGGCGAGGAGCCCGTCGAGCCGGCCGAGCGCCAGCGCGCATTCGCCTTGCGCGAGGGCGAGCTCCTCGGGTGGGACGTCGGTGTCGGCGGCGAGGGGATGGAAGCGCTCCATGCCGGATGTGTAGTGAATGCCAAAACACTGCACAACTACTCAGGTGGTTGGTGAACGAACATGTGATAATTGCACTTATCACATAAGCAGATTTGACCGTTCTTTATAAGGTGGGCTACAAGCGCGGCTGAGGAGCGAGGCGCGTCGTGAGCACCGAAACCGCCCGGGAAGGGCCAGAAATCCCCGTAGCGCCGCCTGAGGCTGTCCTGCCGGCCGTCAGGGCGCCGGCCGACCTTGCGTGGACGATCGTGCAGATGCGCGCCGGCGAGCGCATCACCGTCAACGAGGGCCTGATCGCCGCCTATCAGGCCGCTTCATCGCCCCATAGCATCCGTGCGCTCAAGTCCGACGTCGAGGCGTTCGATGCGTGGTGTAGGCGCAACAACCGGATCGCGCTGCCGGCCACGCCCGAGACCGTGGCCGATTATCTCGACGCGCGGGCCGGGAAGGGGAGCCGGCCGGCCTCGCTATCCCGCTACAAGGCGTCGATCGCCAAGATCCACCAGCTGCTCGAGCTCAAGGATCCGACGCCGGCGCCGCTGGTGAAGCTGCGGCTCCAGACGGTGCGCCGCGAGAAGGGGGCTGCGCAGAAGCAGGCGCGGCCGCTGCGGTTCAAGGGCCCGGTGCGCGACGTCGAGCGCGACAAGGCGCGGGGGCTCAACATCCGCGCGCTGCTCGAGAGTTGTGGCGAGGATCTGCCGGGGCTGCGTGATCGGGCGCTGCTATCGGCCGCTTATGACACCGGGCTGCGCGCCTCCGAACTGGTGGCGGTCGCCATTGAGCATATTGAGGAGGCGATCGATCCCGAAGCGCGGCTGCTGCAGATTCTGCGTCATAAGGGCGATCAAGACGGGGAGGGGGCGACCGCCTACCTCAGCCCGCGCACCGTCGCGGCGATCGCGGCGTGGACCGAAGCGGCGGGGATCACGACAGGGCCGCTGTTCCGGCGGGTGCAGGTGCGGCGCTACAAGGCGCGGGCAGCCGTGCGCGGTCGGCCGATCGACAGCATCTCGGGCCGGGAGACGTGGGATCTGCGCAAGACGCTGTCCAAGCCGGCGGTGAAGGCGCGCGTCGAATATGACATCGGCACCGTGGCGCTGCACCCGGGCTCGATCGGACCAATCTTTCGGTCGATCATCGGCCGCGCGTTCGACCGTGGCGCGCTGCCCGATTTGACGGCGGACGATCTGGCGCGGTTGCTGAAGGGGATCAGTGCGCACTCGACGCGGATCGGGCTCAATCAGGACCTGTTCGCCAGCGGGGAGGATTTGGCCGGCATCATGGACGCGCTGCGGTGGAAGTCGCCGCGGATGCCGCTCGCTTATAATCGCAATCTCGCGGCAGAGCAGGGGGCGGCGGGGCGCCTTATGGCGAAGATTGGCTAGTCATGACGGCCTAAATAGGTCTTTGGATGATGCCGTGCGACCACACGACGGCGGCAGGTAGATCGAGGGATTTGCGCAGCGGCAAGAACCGGAGAAGGGAGGCTGAGCCCCCGGGGTCTTGAGCTACAACGTTAAGCCTAAGAAACGGGCAGGGGCCTGGTAGCGCGTAGTGTATGAGCGAAGCCACCATCGCTCAAACTCATCAGCACAGTCCAATTTCGAAGAGGAAACAAGAAGGGGTGACTACACGAAAGTGACGTATCTGCACGCTAAGGGCGAACAAATCCGGTACGATGCCAGCAGATGCTATTCGCAGGCTTTCCTGCCCCTTTTATGTGGTGCCGCCCTACGGGCGCCGATATGGGAGGGCGGCAATCCGATTGACCAACGATCGAGGTAGAACCCTGCTCGCCAAATATGTGAGCTGGTTGCCCATCCCCGGTATGGCGAAGGATTGCCGATAAACCAGAACGTGGACTGCATGGGCCGCGCACCGGTCAACGTCCATCAAACCCAACCTCCCCCACTTCAAATCGCTGAGGGCAGCCATGTCTGTGTCGATTCCACCGGGTGCAAAAGACCCAACACTCACTCCCGTCCCGGCAAGCTCCACGGAAAGCGCTCGCATGAGGGTGCTCACATAGGCTTTCGACGCGCCGTAGACCGCTTGGAAGGGCACGGATGTTTCGCCCGCCAGGCTCGACACGGCGATTACTGAGGATTCAAACGGCTGCTCCCTGAAAATCGCAATCAGGCGAGCCAGCAAATCCGTGAAACCGAGTATGTTTGTTTCAATTACCTCGGCATAAGTGTCGGCACGGCCTGCATCAAATGAACCAACGCTCGTCATTCCGGCAACCAACAAAGCGGCTGTTACTTGCAATTCTGCAACCTTAGCCGCGATTTTCTCCCTGCCCTCGATTTCACGTTGATCAGCCACTATAATCTCGCACGGCACATTGAACCGCTCGTCAATTTCGGTCTGTAGCTCCCGCAAGTTGTCGTGGACTTGCCCCGGAAAAGTGGAGAGTTCCCTTGAGGTGAAAGGCGAACTCGATGACGAAGCAGCGACGTTTCACGAAGGAATTCGAGGAGGAAGCGGTCCGACTGGTGGCGACCAGTGGACGCACGCAACGGGAGATAGCGGAGGATCTGGGTGTCGGGCTATCGACGCTGGTGCGCTGGATCGGCCGCAGCCGGGATCGTTTGGTGGAGGCACCCGGTCAAGCGCCGCAGGCAGATATGGCTGCCGAGTTGAAGCGGCTTCGGCGGGAGAACGAGATCCTCCGGCAGGAGCGTGACATACTGAAGCGGGCGACCGCTTTTTTCGCCCGGGAGGGAAGTCGATGAAGTTCACGCTCATCGATCGGGCGAGAAAGGATTTCCCGGTCCACCGCCTCTGCCAGGTACTCGGCGTCAGCCAGAGCGGCTATTTCGCCTGGAAGGATCGCCCGGCCAGTCGGCGCCAGCGCGACGACATGGTGATGCTGGCGCATGTCCGCTCGGGGTTCGCGCTGTCGAACGGCACGTACGGCAGTCCACGCATGACGCGCGAGTTGCAGGATGATGGCTTTGCCATCGGGCGGCGTCGCACGGCGCGGCTGATGCGCGAGAACGGCCTGCGCGCCCGGCAGAAGCGCCGGTTCAAACGGACGACCGACAGCGAACACGCCTGGCCGATCGCGCCGAACATCATCGACCAGGATTTCACCGTGACCGCGCCCAACCAGAAGTGGGGCGTCGACATCTCGTATGTCTGGACCAGAGAGGGGTGGCTCTATCTGGCCGTGGTCATCGACCTGTTCTCCCGTCGCGTCGTCGGCTGGGCTGTCGGCGACCGGCTGCACCGCGATCTCGCGCTGGCGGCGCTGCGCAAGGCCCTCGTCCTGCGGCGTCCGCCCCAAGGGCTCATTCATCATTCGGACCGCGGCAGCCAATATGGCGTCACCTCAAGGTTTGTTCGCCAGACAACGATTTCTCGGACATAAGCGGAA
>JAPJRE010000331.1 GCA_030824725.1 Sphingomonas sp. | reverse complement strand
CATTGCAGGTCTCCCCAAAGGTGGAGAATGCAATCGGCAGATGTGAAGCAGGGGAAGGGGACGCGGCGCCATGGCCGCGACAAAGGGTCAGGCGACCGCAGTCACCCGCACGGGAATTGCCCATGTACTATGTTCCTGAACGTGGAAAACGGGAGTGATGACGGGTGCGGTTGCAGCTCGCATGTGGTCACTCCTTTCCTTGGTTCGAGAAACAGTGGCGGCGCTGTATGCCAAGTCGGTGCACCAATCAATGGTGCGCGGCATTCGCATCGGGATAGCGGTCCGGGCACATGCATCACCGGGGGCGGAATCGAACTGACTGAAATTCGAAAATTATTTCAAAGACTTGAACAATATTCCGTCAGTCTAGATACCGTTCGAGATACCGTCACTTGCAAATGTGGGGTGGGTTCGATTCCAAAATAGCTGATGATTCCTGCTCTGTGTCAGCCTAGCACAGGACAGGACATTGCCATGTGGCGCCTACAAATGCAAATTCTAGGAAGAAGCGGGATGTGTTCGACTTCCGCAGTCCTGGCGCTTGCGATGCCAAAGATCCGAACTGCTCTTGAACGCGGTGAGGCGCTTGCACCAGAAGCGCGCACGTGCCGGAGTTCACGCGCTGGCGATGGCGAATAATGGGACCTTGCCGCCATTCGCCAGAAGCTCTGCAAACGGCCGCTTCCATCAGAACTTGCCATCACTTATCCGCCGAAAATTCGTGGGACGTTCAGCTATCGATGTGAACCGGCTTGAGGAAGAGCCCCGGATCGGCAAGGCCGGGACCCTAGCGACCCACCTCACCCGGCTCGACCTCGTCGTGCTCGACTACCTGCCGTTCGCCCGTTCCGGCGGCCAAGCGCTTCGCCCGACATCCGAACAATCCCTCACACCAACGCCGCTCACAATGAACCCCGGTGTGACGGTCCCCCGGTTTCTCATCCGAGCGTGATGCGAGTTTCCGGCCTGCATTCGCCAGGGTTAACCCCGGCGGATGCAACGCCGGCCGTCAGTTCATCTCCATCAGGGACCGCATCTCGACCTCGACCGGCAGGTACACCTGCCCGAACATCGGCGCGCGCCCGTTAGCTTCGCGCAGGTAGTTCACCATGCACGTCGTCATCGCCATCTTGACGGGCGCGTCGAGTAATCGGCTCAAGAGGAAGGAGCGCTGGAGGTCGGCGGCGTAGTCAAGCTCGGCCCGCACCGCCGGTGACTGCGGATCCGCCCCGTCGGGCAACCTCGCCCAGATCGTGCGCTCGCCCTCCGGCAGGTCGTAGTACGGGCTCGCCTCGCGCATCAGCGCGCCGGCGTAGCCCTCCGACCGGAGCAGTTGTGCGCGGTGCTGTCCCCCGAAAAGGTCCCGCAGGTCGTCGTAGGAGGAGACCAGCATCATGCACTGGCCCAGCAGATTGGTCCTGCGGGTGCCGCAGCGCCTGTCCATGAACCCGGCGAGCTCGCGGTACCACCGGAAGAGGGCGACACTGAAGGCTGTTTCTACGGCGAGGTGCCGCTCGGCGAGGAACTCGGCCGGAACGGACCGCGCGAGGGCAAACATCCGCCCAAGCGCCAGCTCGACGCCGAAGGCGTCCGCGAACTCCTCCTCGGCGAACAGGCCCGCCGTGACGGCATCGGTGTCGGCGTAGCGCCGCCGCAGGTCCGCGGCCATGCCGGGTATGCCGCCGCCAGGCTGCGCCGCCTCGTCGAAGCCGTCGAGCCGGATACCGTGCCGCCGGAACGCGTCGTGCTGGCGGCACATCCCGATCACCAGCCGCTGGCGCTCGGACAGCGTCGGGCCGGCGTCGACCGCCTCGCCGACGTCGCCCACCACCAGATGCCCGATCTCATGGGCGCCGATCTGGATCAGGGCGGCAGCGAGGTGCGCGCCTATGTGCGCCGCTGATTGCCCATCGGCACCGGCAACGCGCCGAAGCCGCTCGTTCCCCTCCCGGATCAAGGCCGGCGTCAAGTCGCCGAACTCCATGAACGCCGCGTCGGTAAACCGGTCGGGCTCGACCACCTCGAAGTGGCGCACCGCAGCCTCGAGCTCGCGGACGAAGTCCGCGTCGCACAGGACCGCCACCGCCTCGGGCGCGGTGCGCACGGCCCGGCAGGTCGGCGTGGAGACCTGGGCCTCGCCGAGCCTCCTGCCGCGCAGATCCTCCACGATGTCGATCTCCACGGCGAGGGGGCAGGCCCTCACCTGCTCCCACCCCAGCGAGATCGCGGTAGCGGCCTGGCGGGCGGCCGCCGCGTATATCGCGTCGTCAGACTTGCGCGACCGGACTCCCGCAAGTAGCGCTGCCAGAACGGCCGAGGACCCTGGCGCGCACGCCGCCACACGCGCGGACGCCTTGGCGGACAGCCGGGAGAAAAGGTCCGCGACCACGGACCGGAGCGCGGGCAGCGACCGGAGCGCGGCCGGCTTCGCGGAGCCGGCGACGTCGCGCCTCGCGAACGCGCCGACACGGTACCTGCAGCTGAAGCCCGTCCCCTTCGAAACCTCAAGCAGGACGGTGACGGCGTCGAGCGCCTGCCCGCCGCCCGGCCCGAACGACCCGTCCGCCTTCAAGTAGCGCCCAGCGTGGTACATGTGGCGCGGGTAGCGCGCGGACTCGCCGCCGTCCGAGAAGTGCCCACGGTCGAGGATCCGCGCCGTCTCGAGCCGCATCTCGGCTAGTGACCGGCACGGCCCCGCGAACGCGGTATCCTGGAAGAACTGCTCGGGCTCGCCGACGCCGCCCTGGTCGTAGTTTCCGGTCGAGAAGAACTCGCGCATCGCCGCCGCCTTCAACTCGGCAAAGGTGGGCGTCCGGGCCACCATGGGCTGGGCGGCGGCGGCGGCCGCGAGCGGCCCCGCCTGCAGTAGGGAAAGGAGGAGCGGCGCCACCGCCGCGAAGCGTCTCGTCATGCCGTCACTCCATCGCGAAGGGCCGCGTCGTGCCGTCGGGGAACCGCCACGTCCCCTCGAGCCGGCTCCCGCCGACCGGGGAGAGGACGATAGAGGAGGTCTGCCGCTTGGCCGCCTCGGGCGCATCCGGGTCGGGGTTGAACGTGCTCACCACGGAGACGCGGTAGAGCCGTTCGTCCGCGACGATGGCACCCTCGTACTGGTCGATCAACCCGGCCGCCGCGGGACCTTCGAAGAGCAGGCGGCGCGCGCCGTCCTCGCCGTCCGCGACGCGGCACGCGAAGCGCGGGCGGTCCGGGGTCGAGCACGCGTAGGCCGCCACGGCAAGCTCCGGCAGCCGGCGCGGCCCGAAGGGCCAGATCAGCATGAGGACGACGGCGAAGACGGCGGCCGTCGCGGCGAGGAGCAGCGTGAACGCCTGCGCGCGGCTTAGCTTCGGGAATATCCCCAGGCCGAGCAGCTGGCGGTAGAGCAGGAACATGATGCCCATCGCGAGCCCGGCCGCTCCAAGGCTCTTCGACAAGGAAACAAGAAGTTCGGCCATGTGCCCGCCCCCAGTTCACCACGGAGTTTAGCACGCCCAGGCGCGAAATTACAGCGCCGCGTTCACCCGGTTGGCCGCTCCGGAGCAGCGTCACCGATACCTCCACCACCACTCGCCGGTGGCGGGCTGTCGCGCTATTCTCGCTCCCGAGCGTGGGAGGCGGATCGATCTGGTACAGCGATAACATCCAGTTCTTGGTGAGGAGCATGATGCACCTCTGAATCAATGCGGGCTGGTGGGCCAAGTCGGCGGGGAACATGGCGGCCGAGCTCTCGCTTGACGAGGTGCGTTTTCTGGCAGTGTTCGAGGGATCTCCGGCCGTCGTCGCAAGTCGGAGATAACCGACGGGCAGACGACCGGCACTTCTTCGCGCTGCGGGCGCGCTATGCCCAGCGGGAGGGCGGAGGCACCGACGAGGCCGAGCGCGCCGTGGCTGCGCAAGCGCGTGCGAGGGAGCGGCGGCCGGGTCGCTGCTCGCCGCGCTCGACGACACGAGTGTCGCCAACCTCTCTAGCGTTGTAACGCTGCTCGCGACGCCGGCGCTCGCTGCTGCTCACCGGCGATCTCCCGCGCACGTGCGCGGGGAAACCGCGAGGTGGAACTCGTCGCGGGCGACCGCCGCATCCGCCTGCCTCGCCCGGCAATGTGGAGCGTCCAATCCATGTCGCGCGGGCGGAAGCCGATGATTATGCGATCCTGATCGACCAGCATGGCAAGCTGCACTGGAAGGGGCCGGAGACTTGTGGCGCGCCGATCATCATGGTCCTCGGACGCGATGTTCCGGATACGCATCTCGCCGAGCTGACGGCAGATAGCTTATCCTACATCTTCTCCCAGGATCTGGCCCATGTCATCGACGTGCTGGGCGATCGTTTTGGGATCCGGGCTTTGATCCTGGAGGGCGGCGCCAGCACTAATGCCGTTTTTCTAGAAGCCCGGCTGGTTGATGAGATCAGCCTTGTGCTGTTCCCAGCGATCGGCGGCCGGGAGGGTGGCCGCACCTTGTTCGAGGCGGGCCCGGAAGGACTCGCCGATCACGTGCGGCTCTCGATGCTCTCGACCGAAGTCCGCTCCGGCGGTGCCGTGCATCTCCGGTATCGCGTAAGCTACACCTGATGGCGCGCGTACGGCATCTGTGGACGCCCCTTCGGATGCAAGCGGTAAATCGGGGTAATGTTGGCACG
>JAPJRE010000330.1 GCA_030824725.1 Sphingomonas sp. | reverse complement strand
GCCAAGCCGAGCAAGCCGTCGCCGGCCGCCAAACCGCAGCCGCAAAAGCCGAGCACCGCGCCCGCGCAGAGCGCGGCGACCGGCAGCGCGCGCCGCCCGGTCAAGCCGACCGGCAACCTCGCCGGGCTCGACCTCGGCCGCTCGAACAACAAGACCAACAGCACGTCGCTGCGGAACCCCGGCAGCAAGGCTTCGGCCGAGGACGTGGCGAGCTTCCGCGGCGTGATTGCGCGGCAGATCCAGCCCTGCGCCAACCGCCAGGTCACCCCCGGGCCGGGCGCCGAGCGCATCCGCGTGCTGCTGCGCGTGAACTTTAATCCGGACGGCTCGCTGGCGGGCGATCCGGACATTACCGGCGTACAGGGGAACGATGCGACCAATGGTCGGTATGTGGAGCGGGTGAAGGATCTGGCGATCGCCACCTTCAAGGGCTGCACGCCGATTCGTGGGCTGCCCGCCAATCTCTACGCCGTGCCGAGCGGCTGGAAGAGCCTGGCGTTCAGCTACAAGCTGCCTGGATGAGGATGAAGCGATGAAATTCAAATTTGCGGCCCTTGCGACGGTCTGCTTCGTGACCGCGGCCCACGCCCAGACGACTCCGCCGCCGCCGATCGCCAACAGCCCCGAAGCGCAGGCGCAGGCCGCGCAGCCGGCGCAGCAGGGCGGCGCGCAACCGGTGATCGACATCGTCGGCGGCATCTCCGCGCCGATGCCGATCGCGATCCCGGCGATGCCGACGTCGGCGGTGGTCGATACCCCGGCAGGCTCGACCGACGTGCTGGGGCAGAAGCTCGCCGACATCATCACCAACGATCTGCGCGGCTCGGGCCTGTTCACGCCAATTCCCCCTGCGCAGCTGCGTACCGTCGCCTTCCCGGAAGTGACCGCCCCGGCCTATGACTATTGGGGCGGCACCGGCGCGCAGTCGCTGGTGCAGGGCTATGTCCGCGCCAACTCGAACGGCACGCTGACGGTCGGCTGCTACCTCTACGACGTATCTTCGAAGGTGGAGCTGATCCGCCAGGGCTTCGTCGTCTCGCCGGGCGACTGGCGCCGCGCCGGTCATAAGTGCGCCGACGCGATCTATGCGCGGCTCACCGGCGAGGGTCCCTATTTCGACACCCAGGTAGTCTACATCGCCGAGAGCGGGCCGAAGAACCGCCGCCGCAAGCAGCTCGCGATCATGGATCAGGACGGCGCCAACCACCGCTTCCTCACCAACGGCCAGTCGATCGTGCTGACCCCGCGCTTGAGCCCCAAGCTCAACGCGATCCTCTACATGAGCTTCGAGCGCGATCGCCCGTCGATCCACATCTACGACCTGAACTCGCGGCAGGATCGCGTGCTCGTCGCCAACGTTGCGCTCAACTTCGCGCCGCACTGGTCGCCGGACGCGCGCTGGGTGGTGTTCTCGATGGCGGTCGGCGGCAACACCGACATCTACCGCGTGCCGGCCAGCGGCGGCACCCCACAGCGGCTGACCACCTCGCCAGGCATCGATACCGGCGGCAGCTATTCGCCCGACGGCTCGAAGATCGTGTTCGAAAGCGATCGCGGCGGCACCCAGCAGCTCTATGTGATGAATGCGGACGGCTCCAACCAGCACCGCATCAGCTTCGGCGGCGGGCGTTATGCGGCGCCGGCGTGGAGCCCGCGCGGCGACCAGATCGCCTTCACCCGCATGGGCGGCGGCGCCTTCCGCATCGGCGTGATGAACCCTTCGGGCGGCGGCGAGCAGCTGCTCACCAACAGCTGGGGCGACGAAGGCCCGAGCTGGGCGCCCAACGGCCGCGTGATCATCTTCTTCCGCTCGGCCCAGGGATCGGGCCGTCCGGACCTCTGGACGGTCGACCTCACCGGCCGCGCGACGCGAAAAGTGCCGACGCCGCTCGACGGCTCGGATCCAAATTGGGGCGCCGTGCGTCCCTGACACGTAGTAGAAACTCTAGCGTAATGAATGCGCGGCATGCGCGACACCCGTAAAAGGAGGATTTCATGACCAAGCTCGTCCCCAGCCTGATGCTCGGCGTGGCACTCGTCGCCACCGCGGCCTGCTCGAAGAAGCCGCCGAAGGAACTGCCGCCTGCGCCGACCGAGGCGCCGACGGCGCCGAGCCAGCCCTATGGCAATGGCGAGACGACGCAGACCACGCCGCTCTCCGAGCAGTTCCGTCGCGAAGTGACGAGCGACACGATCCACTTCGGCCTCGACCAGTATGACGTCGACCAGGAATCGCGCGCCATCCTCGACAGCCAGGCCAAGTGGCTGGTCGCGCACCCGAACGTCCGCATCACGCTGGAAGGCCATTGCGACGAGCGCGGCACCCGCGAGTACAATCTCGCGCTGGGCGACCGCCGCGCCAACGCCGCGAAAAACTATCTGGCGGCGCAGGGCGTCTCGGCCGATCGCATCACCACGATCAGCTACGGCAAGGAACGCCCGGTCGCGATGGGTTCGGACGAAGCCAGCTGGGCGCAGAACCGCCGCGCGGTGACGCTCGTCCTGAACTGAGGACGGGTCCAGGGCTGAAAGGCAAGGCCGCCGGGGCGAAGGCTCCGGCGGCCTTTTTCGTGCCCGCCGAATCCGCTTGTCCGGCCTTCTGATTCGATATAAATATGATATCATAATTAAGGAGGGAAAAATGACGGACGTACGGAGCACCGCACCCGCTTTGCGCCAGAGCACCGAGTCGGTGGCGCAAACGGCGAGCGGCTACGGCATGTTGTTGGTCGCGGTGGCGGCGCTGGTCGTGGGCGGGCTGGCCTTCACGCAGATCGATCGGCTGCCGGACTGGATGGTGGTCGCCTGGATCGTGCTTGCGTCGCTCGCGCTTCTGTTCGTGCTGTGCGGCTTCTACCTGCTCCAGCCCAACCAGGCGGCGGCGATCCTGCTGTTCGGCGATTATCGCGGCACCGATCGCACCACCGGCCTGCGCTGGTCCTGGCCGTGGCTGATCAAGACCAAGGTCTCGGTCCGCGCCAACAACATGATCTCGGACAAGATCAAGGTGAACGACCTGCGCGGCAACCCGATCGAGATGGCGGCGCAAGTGGTGTGGCGCGTGACCGACACCGCCCAGGCGCTGTTCGACGTCGACGACTACAAGGCGTTCGTGAACGTGCAGATCGAGGCGGCGGTGCGCACCATCGGCTCGCGCTATCCCTATGACGATTTCGAGCATCAGGAAGTGACGCTGCGCGGCAACCACGACCAGGTGGGCGGCGAACTTCGCGCAGAGCTGATCGAGCGATTGCTGGTGGCGGGCATCACCGTCGACGAATGTGGCTTCACCCATCTCGCCTATGCGCAGGAGATCGCCGGCGCGATGCTGCGGCGCCAGCAGGCCCAGGCCGTGGTTGCGGCGCGCAAGGCGCTGGTCGAAGGCGCGGTCGGCATGGTCGAGATGGCGCTCGACCAGCTTTCGGCCAAGAACGTCGTCGAGCTCGATGACGAGCGCCGCGCGGCGATGGTCTCGAACCTGATGGTGGTGCTGTGCGGCGAGCGCGACACCCAGCCGGTGGTGAATGCCGGTTCGCTCTACCAGTAAGGCCGTGTCGTGAGCGTCCCCCCGCAGAAAAAGGCCTTCCCGCTCCGCCTCGATCCAGCGCTCTATGCCGCGATCGAGCGGAGCGCGGCGACCGACCTGCGCAGCGTCAACGCGCAGGTGGAGTGCCTGCTGCGCGAGGCGCTGGCCAGGCGGGGGGTGAAGCTGGCGGACCCGGTGCGGCCCAAGCGCGGCCGCCCGCCCAAGCAAGTGGAAGGAGACGAGGAATGACCGAGGAGGATGTGCGCCCGGGCTTCTGGTTCAAGCCCAGGGCGTTCGGCTATGGCGCCACGCCGGTGACGTGGCAGGGCTGGCTCGTGGTGACGCTGTTCGTGCTGCTGACGGGGTTGATCCTGCGCCTGGCGATGCCGCGGCACCCGCTGTTCCTGGCGCTGCTCGCGCCGCTGACGCTGGCGCTGATCTGGATCAGCTGGGCGAAGACCGACGGCGAGTGGCGCTGGCGGCCCTGAACGGCGTGCCGCAGGAACGACCGAAATCGCTTTCTCCGCTTCGCTGTTCCGCTTATGTACCGGGCATGCCGCGCTTCGCCTCGTTCCTGCCGCCGCTCCCCCTCCTTTGGGAGCCCTGCCGATGATCGCCCATCTTCGCGGCGCGCTCGCCGCCAGCGGGGCCGATCATGCGGTGATCGACGTGAACGGCGTCGGCTATCTGGTCGGTGCCTCGGCCAAGACGCTCGACAAGCTGGGCGCGGTGGGCGAGCAGGTCACCATCCATACCGAGATGCTGGTCAGCGAGGATTCGATCCGGCTGATGGGCTTCGCCACCGCCGACGAGCGCGATTGGTTCAAGCTGCTGACCAGCGTCCAGGGCGTGGGCGCCAAGGTGGCGCTGGCAATCCTCTCGATCCTGGCGCCGCAGGAACTGCGCACCGCCGTCGCCCGCGCCGATTCCGCGACGATCGCGCGGGCGAACGGAGTGGGGCCTAAGCTTGCGCAGCGCATCGTCAACGAGCTGAAGGACAAGGCCGGGGGGCTCGCGCTGGGCGGCGCCGGCGCCGCGGCGGTACCCAGCGGCGGGGCGGCGGCCGATGCGGTGTCGGCGATGCTCAACCTCGGCTTCAAGCCCGCCGAGGCGAGCGCCGCGGTGAACGC
>JAPJRE010000329.1 GCA_030824725.1 Sphingomonas sp. | reverse complement strand
GCCCCCGCCCCCGCCCCCGTCGCCGCACCGGTTTCGGACGAGCCCGGCGTGCTTGCCGGCGTCACCGCCGCGCCGGGCCTCGCGATCGGCACCGCCCGCTTCTTCCGCCTCCCCGAATTGACGATCGACCCGATCGGCAAGGGCGCGAGCCTGGAGCGCGCGCGGCTCGAGGACGGCATCGCCAGGGTGGTGCGCGCAATCGAGGCAGACCTCAGCCACGCCGCCGGGCCGATGCGCTCGATCCTTGCCGCGCACCGATCGATGCTCGACGATCCCGAATTGCTGGAAGCGGCGCGCGCCGCGGTGCTCGACGGCGCCAGCGCCGGCCAGGCCTGGCGCCAGGCTATCCGCCCCCAGGCGGAGCTGCTCCGCCAGAGCGGCGATGCGCATCTTGCCGAGCGCGCCGACGACATGGTCGATCTCGAGCGCCGCGTCGTCTCCGCGATCGAAGGCGTGCAGGACGCGCCCTTGGTGTTCCCGGAAGGCACGATCCTGCTCGCCGACGACCTGCTGCCCTCGCAGGTGACCGCGATCGATCCGGCGCAGGTCTGCGGCTTCGCTACCGTGCGCGGCGGCCCGACCTCGCACGTCGCCATCCTCGCCGCCAGCCTCGGCATCCCCGCGCTCGTCGCAATGGGATCGGCGCTGCGCACGGTGCAGGAAGGCGAGATGCTGATCCTCGACGCCGGCGCCGGCACGCTCCGCGTCGCCCCGAACGAGGCCCAGCGCAGCGAGGCGCGGGCCCGCGTCAATGCCCGCACGGCCGCGCTCGCCGCTGCCCGCGCCGCAGCGGGGGCGGAAGCCCGGCTCGCCGACGGCACCCGCATCGAAGTGTTCGCCAATCTCGGCTCGGTGAGTGATGCCGAGCGCGCCCTCGCGGCGGGCGCCGAGGGCAGCGGGCTGCTGCGCACCGAATTCCTGTTCCTCGATCGCGAGACGCCGCCCAGCGTCGCCGAACAGACCGCCGAGTACCAGGCAATCGCCGACGCGCTGCAGGGCCGCCCGCTGATCATCCGCCTGCTCGACATCGGCGGCGACAAGCCCGCGCCCTATCTGCCGATCGCGGCGGAGGAGAATCCGGCACTGGGCCTGCGCGGCATCCGCGTCGGCCTCGCCCATCCGCAGGTGCTCGAGGACCAGCTCCGCGCGATCCTCGGCGTGCGCCCGATCGGCGTCGCCAGGATCATGCTGCCGATGATCGCCAGCGTCGGCGAACTGCGCGCGGTGCGCGCCGTGCTCGATCGGCTGCGCGGCGAGCTGGGCATCGGCGAGAAGGTCGAGCTCGGCATCATGGTCGAGACGCCCGCTGCGGCGGCTACCGCCGATCTGCTCGCCGCCGAAGCCGATTTCCTGTCGATCGGCACGAACGACCTGACCCAGTACACGCTCGCCATGGACCGCGGGAATCCGGCGGTCGCCAGCGGCATCGACGGGCTCCACCCGGCGGTGCTGCGCCTGATCGCAGACACCTGCCGGGGTGCGACCGCGAAGGGCCGCTGGGTCGGCGTATGCGGCGGCCTCGCCTCCGATCCGCTGGCGGTGCCGATCCTGGTCGGCCTGGGCGTGACCGAGCTTTCCGCCACCGTGTCGGTGGTGCCGGAAGTGAAGGCGCTGCTCGCCACCCTCACGATCGAGCGCGCCCGCGCCCATGCCACCGCCGCGCTGGCCTGCGCCACCGCCGCCGATGTCCGCCGCCTTGCCCGGGAATTCACCGCATGAAGCAGATCCTCGAAACGCTCCAGCCGCTCGGCCGCGCGCTGATGCTGCCGATCGCGGTGCTGCCGGTGGCCGGCCTGCTGCTGCGGCTGGGCCAGCCCGACCTGCTCGACATCGCCTTCGTCAGCGCGGCGGGCGATGCGCTGTTCTCGCACCTCGGCCTGCTCTTCGCGATCGGCGTGGCGACCGGCTATGCCAAGGACGGCAACGGCGCGGCGGCGCTGGCCGGGATCGTATGCTTCCTCGTCTCGACCGAAGCGGGCAAGAGCCTGCTCGCGGTGCCCGCCGATGTCGGCGCAGGGCTCGCCAAGGACCAGGCGGCGCTCGCCGTGGCAGCGTGGAAGGCCAAGGCGGTTGCCCGGCTCGACGTGCCGATCGGCATCGCCTCGGGCCTGATCGGCGGCGTCTTCTACAACCGCTTCTCGGCGATCAAGCTGCCGTCCTATCTCGCCTTTTTCGGCGGTCGTCGCTTCGTGCCGATCGTCAGCGGACTGGCGGGCCTCGCCATTGCGGTGGTCGTCGGCGTCGGGTTTCCGCACATCAGCGCGGGAGTCGACGGGCTGAGCCACGGTATCGCCGGCGCGGGCAGCTTCGGCCTGTTCGCCTTCGGCCTGCTCAACCGCGTGCTGCTGGTGACGGGCCTGCACCACATCCTCAACAACGTGTTCTGGTTCGTCCAGGGCGACTACAACGGCGCAACGGGCGACCTCCGCCGCTTCTTCGCCGGCGATCCCAGCGCGGGCGCGTTCATGGCGGGCTTCTTCCCCGTCATGATGTTCGGCCTGCCCGCCGCCTGCCTCGCCATGTACCGTGCCGCGCTGCCCGAGCGCCGCAAGGCGGTGGGCGGCCTGCTGTTCAGCCTCGCGCTGACCTCGCTGCTCACCGGCGTGACCGAGCCGATCGAATACAGCTTCATGTTCCTCGCGCCGGCGCTCTACGTCGTTCATGCGGTGCTGACCGGCGTGGCGATGGTAGTGATGGACCTGCTGGGCGTGAAGCTCGGCTTCGGCTTCTCCGCCGGCCTGTTCGACTATGTCCTGAACTTCGGCAAGGCGACCAAACCGCTGCTGCTGATCCCCGTCGGGCTGGTCTATTTCGCGCTCTATTACGGCATCTTCGCTTGGGCGATCCGCCGCTTCGACCTGAAGACCCCCGGCCGCGAAGCCGAGGCGCCGGTTGTGGCCGACGCGGGCGCTGTCGCTCCGTCGAGCCGCGGCGAGGCCTTCGCCCGCGCGCTGGGCGGCTCGGCCAATCTGGTCGAGATCGGCGCCTGCACCACCCGCCTGCGCCTGATCGTCGCCGACCAGAGCGCGGTCGACGATGCCGCGCTCAAGGCACTCGGTGCCCACGGCATCCTGCGCCCGTCCGAGCGCGCGCTCCAGGTGGTGCTCGGCCCGATCGCCGATGTGGTGGCGGTCGAGATCCGCGACGCGACCGCGCGCGGCGGCGTCGCGGCACCCACCGCACCAGCCGCAGCCCCGGCGAGCGTGCCGACGGTGGCGCTCCAGCCGGCGGCGCTGGCGGCGCTGGGCGGCGCGGCGAACGTCCGTGCCGTCAGCGCGCACGCCAATCGCCTGCGCGTCGAACTCGACGATCCGGCCGAGGTGGATGGCGACGCGCTGCTCGCGCTCGGCCTGCGCGGGCTCGCCCGCCCCTCGGCGACGGTGTTGCACCTGCTCGGCGACGACGCGGTTCTGGCTACGCTGCGCGGTTGACCTCGCAGCGCCGCGTTCAGGCGCTGCGGCGTTGGTCCGCCTGCGTCGCACTCGCCGGCGCATCAAGCAGCCAGTTCAGCCCGGCATCGGCGTCATCGAACACGCGCAGATAGGGCTGCGTCATCACGCGCAGCACCTGCATACGCTGCAAGGCGCTGGCGGTGATGACCGCGATGCGCGAGGCCTTGGGGAAATCGCGGAAGCTGCGCGCGAAGACTTCGAGCGTGTCTCGCGGCTGCACCGCGCTGTCGCGCATGTCCATGCGCAGCAGATAGCCCGGCTTCAGCCCCTGGGCGAGAAACTGCTGCAGGCACTGGCGGGCATAGTCCGGGACCTGATCGGGCAGGAAGATGCGGTGCCAGGCGATATCGAGCAGGCGGTGCTCGGGCTGGAAGCGTATCGTGTACATGGCCGGCGGCTATAAAGCAGATGGTTTTGCAAAGGCTTAATCGGCATATCGCGAGGGGAGCAGCCGTTCCTGGTAAAAAGCCGACAGGCAGCGCCCAAGCTGAAAATGCTGGAAATCGCTCGGTACGCTGATAGCTTTGCGTTGTGGAACTGATCTTCGTGAAGCGCGCCGGGAAATTTGATGAACTCACCGTTGTGAGGGAAGACGGCGTTTCGGAAACAATCTCCTGCCCGAAGCAGGGAATCATCCCCCACGACATGGCTCACTATGCGGTGGAGAGCGTGCTTGCGCATCGAGGGTTCTTGTCGCTCGTGCAGGATGGACTTCAGGCTGATTTCGCAGCGCAGGGTGGCGACAGCGAAGCCGCAATCGAGCGCTTGGTCGAGACGTTCCAAGCCGAAATGTGGGGCGGCCGTGTGCCCGTCGCGGACTTGATTGCGACCTATGAGCATCGGTGAGAAGCGCGGGGGCACAGCGTTGCAGCGATTTCGGCGGAGGATGTGGAGGCGATCCGAGATCGGCTTGATGACCTTTCTCGCCGCTGGTCCGCTCTGGCGCTGAACGAGCAGCTCAAGCTCGAATTCTAAAGCTGGCGCCAGCCGAAGGCGTCAAAGTCAGAAGCGTCGGTATATCCATGTCTCTCGGCGGGTCGACTGGCCGACCCCGGAATGAAACGGTCCGATCAAGCCGGGCAGTCTGGCTTCCGCGCCGCCGCGAGTGCCTGGAGGATGCGAATCGTCTGGTGCTCGGCCTGGGCCTTGAGGTGATGCGGGGCGGAAACCCAGAGGTCCGGGTGATATTGCTTGAGCAGCGCGCGGCCCTTGGCCTCGACTTCC
>JAPJRE010000328.1 GCA_030824725.1 Sphingomonas sp. | reverse complement strand
TCACCCATCATGCCGACCGGCACTCGAAGCCGCCTTTTTCAACACAATCGGGGCGGGAGCCGACTAAGCGCCCCCACGAATCAAAAAGGGCGGGGTTTCCCCCGCCCTTCCCGTTACCCCTGCCCGTCGAGCACCGCGGCGATCTGCCGCGTCACCTCGTCGATATCGGCCATGCCATCGACTCGCCGGACCAGCCCCTTCTCCTCGTAAAAGGGCAGGATCGGCGCGGTCTTGGCGCGGTATTCCGCCATGCGGGTGCGCACCGTCTCGGCATTGTCGTCGGGGCGGCGCTTGAACTCGGTCGAGCCGCACACGTCGCACACGCAGTCCACCTTGGGCAGCTTGTACTTGTCGTGATAGCCCTCGCCGCACTTCGCACAGGTGAAGCGGCCCTCGACGCGATCGACCAGCGCCTCCTCGTTGACCAGCAGCTCGATCACATAGTCGAGCTTGCGGCCCCGCTCGCTCAGCAGCGCGTCGAGCGATTCGGCCTGCGCATAGGTGCGCGGATAGCCGTCGAAGATCGCGCCCTTCTCGGTATCGGCCATGTCGAGCCGCTCGCCGATGATCCCCGAGACGATCGCGTCGGAGACGAGCTGGCCCGCCTCCATCACTGCCTTGGCCTTCAGGCCCGTGGGCGTCCCCGCCTTCACCGCGGCGCGCAGCATGTCGCCCGTGGACAGCTGCACCATGCCGCGCTCGGTCTCGAGACGCTTCGCCTGGGTGCCCTTACCGGCCCCCGGCGGACCCAACAGGATGATGTTCAAAAGGTACCTCCCCTAGTGCCGCGCGCCGATCAGCGCGCGCGGCCGCCCTTGAGCTTCGCCTTCTTGATCAGGTCGCCATACTGGTGGGCCAGCAGGTGCGACTGGATCTGCGTCACCGTATCCATGGTTACGTTGACGACGATGAGAAGGCTAGTGCCGCCCATCAGGAACGGGATGCTCATTGCGGAGAACGCCCATTCCGGGACCAGGCAGATGATGGTCAGATAGGCTGCACCGATCACGGTGATGCGGGTCAGCACATAGTCGAAATACAGCTCGGTGTTCTTGCCCGGGCGGATGCCGGGGACGAAGCCGCCATAGCGCTTCAGATTGTCCGCCGTCTCCTCCGGGTTGAAAACCACCGCCGTGTAGAAGAACGAGAAGAAGATGATGCCGGCCGCATAGAGCGACATGTAGATCGGCGAACCGTGGCGCAGCCAGATGTTCAGGTTGCTGATCAGGTCGCCCCAGAAGCTCTCGCCCGACACGGCCTGGCCGGCGAACTGGGTGATCGTCAGCGGCAGCAGCAGCAGCGACGAGGCGAAGATCGGGGGGATCACGCCGGCGGTGTTGAGCTTGAGCGGCAGGTGGCTGCGCTCGGCCTGGACGCCGCGCGCGGTCTGGCGCTTCGGATACTGGATCAGGATGCGGCGCTGGGCGCGCTCCATGAAGCAGATGAACAGAACGAGCGCCGCGACGCAGACGATCACGAAGATCAGGCGCAGCGGATCGATCGAGCCCGAACGGCCGCTCTCGAACAGCTGGACCAGCGTCACCGGCAGGCGGGCGACGATGCCGGCCATGATGATCAGCGAAATGCCGTTGCCGATGCCGCGGCTGGTGATCTGCTCGCCGATCCACATCAGGAACATGGTGCCGCCGATCAGGCTGACCACGGCGGTGATGGTGAAGGCGATGCCGGGTTCGACGACCGGGCTGAGACCGTTAGCGGCGCCGGCAGCCTCGAGGCCCTGCACCAGGAAATAGCCCTGGATGGCGGTGAGCAGCACGGTGCCGTAGCGGGTGTACTGGTTCAGCCGCTTGCGGCCGCTCTCGCCTTCCTTCTTGATCGCCGCCAGCTGCGGCGACAGCGACGAGGCAAGCTGCACGACGATCGACGCGGTGATATAGGGCATCACGCCCATCGCCACGATCGACATGCGCGACAGCGCGCCGCCGGTGAAGTTGTTGAAGAAGTCGAGCACGCCGCCCTGGGTCTGCTGCGCGAGCAGGCCCAGCGCGGTCGGGTCGATGCCCGGCAGCGGCACATAGCTCAGCATGCGGAAGACGATCAGCGCACCGAGGGTGAACCACAGGCGCTTCTTGAGGTCGGTGGCCTTGCTGAACTTCGCCAGATTGATGCTGGAGGCCAGCTGGTCGGCTGCGGATGCCATTTCGTATCTTCGTCCCGGATAAGTGACGGGCGCTCCCCCGCCCTGCGGAGTCGCATATAGGGGTTGTGCGCGGCTTGTCTAATGGCTGCGGGCGCGGAAGGGAACCGGCACCTGCACCGACCTTCGCCCCATCCTTCGTCATTCCGGCGAAAGCCGGAATCCATTGGGGCCACCGTATCGGCGCTTGCCGCAACGGCGCGGCGAATGGATCCCGGCTTTCGCCGGGATGACGGAAACGGGGGAAGCGGCGTCTTCAGCGACGCGCACCAGCCCAGCACGAAGGAAGGCGGAGCCTTGGGCCCCGCCTTCGCATTTCGTCAGCCCTGCTTGGCGGCCTTGGCAGCGGCCTGGGCCGTGCGGTGCTTCGCCTTGTGCTTGTCGGCAGCCGGAACGATCTCCGGCACGGTGACCGAGCCACCGGCCTTCTCGACCGCCTCACGCGCACCGGCGGAGACGCCGGCGACGGTGAAGTTCAGCTTCGCGGTGAGCGAACCCTTGCCGAGCAGGCGGACGCCGTCCTTGCCGCCACGGGCCAGGCCGGCGGCCTTCAGCGCGGCGTGATCGATGTCGGTGCCGGTCAGCTTGCCCGAATCGACGGCCTTCTGGATCTCGCCCAGGTTCACCTCGGCATAGTCCTTGGCGAAGATGTTGTTGAAGCCGCGCTTCGGCAGACGCATGTGGAGCGGCATCTGACCGCCCTCGAAGCCCTTGATCGAGACGCCTTCGCGGCTCTTCTGACCCTTGACGCCGCGGCCACCGGTCTTGCCCTTGCCCGAGCCGATACCACGGCCGATGCGCATGCGGCGATGACGGGCGCCCTGGTTGTCGTTGAGTTCGTTCAGCTTCATGATGTGTGCACTCGCTTTCGCTTTGGTCGCGCGTTGTAAGGAAGCGCGGGCTCATAGCGGCGCGCGGGGGGAATGTCGACTCTTGATTGCGCAAGGGGCAGCGCAGGCTACCTGCCTGTCAGCGCCGCGCCTTCAGCTTCTCCCGAAAGAAGCGGACGACCTCGCGATCGAACGCCGCATGGAACGCCGCGCGGTCGAAGCCCGGTGCGCTCGCGCACAGCTGCGGCATGCGCGCAGGGTCCGCGCAGGGGGTGAGGAAATCGAAATGGCCCGCCCCCGCCACCGCATGGAACTCGGGCGGCTGCGGCAGCGCGGCGCGGACGGCATCGGCATAGAAGGGGGCCGGCAGGATCTGGTCCGCATCGGCGCGCCACAGCTGCACGGGGATCGTGACGGCGGCGAGGCCCTTCGCATCGAACGCGAAGCCCAGCGCCGGGGCGGCCACGACGATCGCCTTGAGGCGCGGGTCACGCATCTCGGGCCAGGGCGCTGTGGGGGCGGCGCGCGGCTGCGACTTGATCAACATGCAGTCGAAAAAGGCAGGGTGCTCGCGGCAATGCGCGCCGAGCCGGCCGAGATCGGGCCGTCCGCCCGCCGCTGCCAGCACGGTGAAGCCGCCCGCCGAAAAGCCGAACGCTCCCACGCGATCGGGGTCCACCGCGACATGCCCGGGCCAGGCCTGCAGCATGTAGCTGATCGTCGCGCTGAGCGCCGCCGGGCGCTGCTCGATACGCGTCGCCTGGCGGCTGTCCCGCCAATTGTCGCCGGGATGGGTGAGCGCCGCGACGACGAACCCCGCGCGCGCCAGCGCCACGGCGGTGTCGGCATGCCCGGCGAAGTCGCCACCCGTACCGTGCGACAGCACGATCAGCGGGTGGGGGCCGCTCGGCACCGGCGCGCCGGGCACCACGCGTTGCGATCCGAGACCGAGACGGACCTCCACCGCCGTGCCCATGGCCGGGTACCAGATGCCGAGCTCGACTCCCTCGGGCGTCACGCGACGTTCGAACCCGGCCTCCACGCCCTGGGCGTGGGCGGCAGCGGCGGCAAGGCTGAGGAACAGACCGGCAAGAAACAGACGTACGGGCATGAGCGGCTCCAGAAAGTTGCCACGCCATTGGGACCGTGTGGCGCGCCCGGGAAAGCAGGCCTTCGCGAATGGGCGAACGGGTTCGCCGCCGGGCGAGCGGGCTTTTTTCCGCTTCGCGCGCGCGATAGAAGCGCGGGGTGCCCCGCCTCCCCGACCTCCCCGCCCGCACGATCCACCGGCTGCCACCGCTCGGGCGCGGGCTCGGGCTGGCCGTGATCGGCGGCACCGTGCTCGCCCTGCTCGGCCCGTTCGGCACCTATCTGAACGGCAGCCCCGTCACGCTGCTCGGCTATTGGATCGGGGCCGCGCTGCTGGGGCTGGTGCTGTACGGCGCGGGATATCGGTTCGTCGCCGCCCGGATCCGCTCGGGATCGCCGCGCTGGTGGCTCGCCCTGCTGGGCGCGACGCTGATCGCCAGCATTCCCGAGGCGCTGGCCACGCGCCTGATCGCCTTCGCTTTATGGCCGGAACTCGCGCGGCTGGGGCTCCCCTTCCCGCTGTGGTTCGCGCAGACGACCGGCATCGGCCTCGTCGCCATGCTGGGCGCCCACCTGCTTCTCCGCCGCGCCGAGCGACCACCC
>JAPJRE010000013.1 GCA_030824725.1 Sphingomonas sp. | reverse complement strand
GGCAGGACCGGGCCGGAACTGGCGCGCGACGTCCAGTTGCGACTTCCGCAGGTGAGGATCCTGATCATCTCCGGCTTTGCCGAGCTCGACGCTGTCGAGGCGGATTTGATCCGCCTGACCAAGCCGTTCCGGCAGGCGGATCTGGCGCGCAAATTGGCCGAGTTGCGCGGCGACGTGGCTTGAATCCCATGATCCCCGCAGGACGTGACATGGCCATTGCCCTGCAGTCGCCGATCACCTGGGAGCATGGGCCCTCCCGGCACCACAGTGAAGCGACGTTGCTTGCGTCGCGGGTTCATCGTCCAGAATGCAGGCTTCCAAACGGTCGCACGGGGGGGCGAAGGCCGCTCAGCAGCACGACGCGGCTCTGCCGCGGTGCGGCCGTCAGCCTCCAGCCGGGAACGCTGGTGGCCCGATAGGCACGCATGGCCGGGATTATAGGCCAGGCATCGTCATAGACCGCCCGCGCCTCCGTCGAGCCGGTTCCAGCAGCAGGGCAGCCGCGCCACCATGTGGCAAGGGCTGTCGATTTCCACGATCCCGTGCCCTATCAAGAAGGCCGCGTCGGCCTGCGCACCACCTCCAGCCATTTGCGAATGCGTATCTTCGCCATATCCTCGCTCGCCTGACCTGCCGGAGAGACCCATGCCCGCCACCCGCCGCGAAATGCTGCGCTCCACCCTGCTCGCCGGCGCCGCGACGCTGGCGGGCGGCAGCGCCGGACGAGCCGCCACGCCCGTCTTGACCAGCGACGCCCGCTGGATCGACGGCGAGGCGCCAGCCTGGGACGGCGGCCAGTCCTTCGGGCTCGCCTGGCCGCAAGGCGCGGTGCGCAAGCTGGAGGGGCTGGGGGCCGTGCGATCGGACGGCGTGCCGGTGGCGGCGCAGCACTGGCCGCTCGCCACCTGGCCCGACGGCTCGATCAAGTGGAGCGGCCATGCGCTTCCCGCCGGCGCGCTCGGCACTGCGGCGCGGGTGACGATCGGGCGCGGTGCGCGCGTGGCACCCGCCGAGCCGATCCGGGTCGAAGAGACGGCCGAGCGGATCCGCATCGCCAGCGGCGAGCGCAGCTGGCAGGTCCCGCGTACCGGCGCGGCCTTGCTCACGCGCGCGCGCCGCGGTCCCCGATCGGTGATCGACGAGGTGGTGCTCGTCGCGCATGCCCAGAACGCCCCCTCGCTGGCGGAGGGCGCCAGCGTCACCCGCACCACCTATGCCAGCCGGATCGAGCAGGTCACGGTCGAGCAGCGCGGCCCGGTACGCGCGGTGGTCAAGATCGACGGGCATCATGCCAATGCGGCGCGCGTCTGGCTGCCGTTCAGCGTGCGGCTCTATTTCACCGCCGCGTCGGACGCGGTGCGGCTGGTCCACAGCTTCGTCTGGGACGGCGACGACGATCGCGACTTTCTCACTGGGCTCGGCGTGCAGGCGCGGGTGCCGCTGTCGGCACCGTTCCACGACCGCCATGTCCGCTTCGCCACCGAGGCAGGGATCTGGGGCGAGGCGGTGCGGCCGCTGACCGGGCTCCGCCGCGATCCCGGCGAGGCCTTCCGTACCGCGCAGATCGAAGGCCGCGCCACGCCACCCCTGGAGACGATGGCGCCTGGGGTGCGCACGCTGCTGGAGCGTATCCCCGCCTGGGGCGATTTCCGGCTGTTCCAGCCCAATGCCGAAGGCTTTGCCATCACCAAGCGCACCCGCCACGGCCTGCCCGCGATCGAGGCGCTGGAGGGGCGGCGCGCGCGGGGCCTTGCCTATGTCGGCGCCCCGGCCGGCGGCGCCGCGATCGGGCTGGGCAATTTCTGGCAGCGGCATCCGAGCCAGCTCGACATCGGCGATGCCGCCGCCGACACGGCGACGCTCACCGCCTGGCTGTGGGCGCCCGACGCGGCGGCGATGGACATGCGGTCCTATCGCGATCCGCTCGGCATGACCGACTATGCCCGGCAGAACCAGGGCCTCGACATCACCTATGAGGATTACGAGCCCGGCTGGGATACTGCCAAGGGCATCGCGCGGACCAGCGAGCTCTGGCTTTGGGCGCTGCCCGCGACGCCGGACGACGCTCGGCTGGAAGCGATGGCGAAGGCGGTCGCCGTGCCCCCCCGGCTGCTCGCACTGCCCGAGCAGGTCCACCGCGCGGGCGTGTTCGGCGCTTGGTCGCTGCCCGACCGTTCGACGCCGCTGCGCGCCCGGATCGAGGATCAGAACGACCTGCTGCTTGCCCAGTATCGCGGCGAGATCGAGCGCCGCCACTGGTACGGCTTCTGGAATCACGGCGACGTGATGCACAGCTACGACAGCGATCGCCACCAGTGGCGCTACGACATCGGCGGCTATGCCTGGGACAATTCGGAACTCTCGACCGATTTGTGGTTCTGGTACAGCGCGCTGCGTTCGGGCCGTGCCGACTTGTTCCGCATGGCCGAGGCGATGACGCGACACACCGGCGAGGTCGATGTCTATCACCTCGGGCCCTGGGCGGGGCTCGGCACTCGCCACGGCGTCCAGCACTGGAGCGACAGTTCGAAGCAGCCGCGCGTCTCCAACGCCGCCTATCGGCGGATATATTACTATCTCACCGGCGACGAGCGTACCGGCGATCTGATGCGCGCGCTGGTCGGCTCGGACGCGGTGCTCGCCCACGTCGATATCGGTCGCAAGGTGGAGGCGCGGGCGCCGAACGCGCTGCCGCCCGGCGGGACGGCGGGGATCGTCAAGCCGGCGACGCTGGCGGCGGGGCAGATCCAGCTCGGCTTCGGCACCAGCTGGGGGGCGTTGATCGCCGCCTGGTTCACCGAATGGGAGCGGACCGGCGACCTCCGCTGGCGAAACCGGATCCTTGCCGGTATGGAGAGCATCGCTGCGCTCCCTCGCCAATGGTGGGCGGGCGGCGCCGTCTATGATTTCGCGAGCGGCCGCTATGTCGGCGGCGGGGACCGCGTCAGCGTGAGCCATCTCAACGCGGTGTTCGGCATCGTCGAGATCCAGGCCGAGCTGCTGCCGCTGCTGCGGGCCCCCGGCTACGAGGCGGCGTGGCTCGACTATTGCGCCTGGTACAATGCACCGGTCGCCGCATGGCAGGCGCGCTTCGGCGAGAAGCCGCGCGGCCACAGCCTCGTGCAGGCGCACAGCCGCCTGACTGCCTATGCGGCGCAGCGCCGGCGGGACCCGGCGCTGGGAGCGCGGGCATGGCGGGAGTTTCTCGGCGGGGAGCTTCCGCTGGGCGCGAAGGTGCGTCCGGCGCGTCTTGCCGGCGCTGCCGAGCAGGGGCCGGAGGTCCCCGGTCTTTCCACCAATGGTGCCGCGCAATGGGGGCTGGCGGCGATCCAGTTGCTGTCGCTCATCGGTGCGTGGACGCCCGAGGAATAGGGGCGCTGTCGCAGCACTGGAAAGAGAGGCGAAAACAGGAAACGGGTCCGGTGTGGGAACACCGGACCCGTGCGCCTAGCGTTGGGAAGCTAACGGCGCGCTTGCGATCCAGACATGCGCAGCATGGCTGCGCAGATCTATCACTGTGCCGTGCCGTTGTCCGTCACGTTGGCCGCGGGCGCTGCTTCGTTGGTCGCCGCGACATTGGCGAGCGTGTCGGCAACGTTGGCGTCGACCGGTGCCTCGTTGGCGACTTCCACATTCGCCGCGCCGTTGTCGGCAGCTGGCTTGTCGCAGGCGGCAAGGCCCAGCGCGGTGGCGGCAATCAGCGAAACGGTAACGAACTTGTTCATCGATCAATCTCCAGGTGCCGGCCGATCCCCCGGGCAGCCCTTTCGCCGCCCCTGCCTCGATTCCGGTCACTTCCGTAACGATGTCGAATTTCCCGCTAATTGATAGGATAAAATTTGCCGGAGGGGTGGCGGGGCAGGGGCGGTGAATCGCATCGGTAACAAGTTCGCCTTTCAGCCGGCGAAACTCTTATCGCTGCATCGGCCCGCGCGTGGAGCTATGCTCCGGTCATGAGAGCGACGTTGACTATCGGGACAGCGATGTCCGGCGCGCGCCCGGCAGGTCCGGTGCAACGGCGATGACGGACAAGCGCGAACCGGCAGGGCAGGGCGGGGCGGCCGAATGGAACGTGGCGGAGATCGCGCAAGGGCTGTTCCATGCCCGCGAGGATTGGCGCGCCGCGTACCGCCCCGGCCCCTGCGCGCTGGTGCGGTTTCCCTCGCGGCGGCGGCTGGAGCTGATCCTCTCCGATCTCGCCGGTGCGCTGTTCCCGCTGCGGCTGGGGCCAAGTTCGGTCCACGCGGAGAACGAGGCCAGCTATGTCGAGCAGGCGCTGGGCCGCGGACTGGCGGCCCTGCGCGACCAGGTCCAGCTGGAGATCGTCGCGCGGTGCACCACGGCCGAAGCGGCGGCGAGGGCCGAGGCCGGGCGGATCGTCGCCGCCTTTGCGCAGGAGCTGCCGGCGATCCGCCGCGTGCTCGATAGCGACATCGAGGCGGCCTATGCCGGCGATCCGGCCGCGCGCAGCGTCGACGAGGTGCTGATCTGCTATCCCGGCATCCAGGCGGTGATCCCCTATCGGTTGGCGCACAGCCTCTACCGGCACGGCGCGCCGCTGATCGCCCGCGTCATCGCCGAGATCGCCCATTCGCAGACCGGCATCGACATCCATCCGGGCGCCAGCATCGGCCGCAGCTTCTTCATCGATCATGGCAACGGCGTGGTGATCGGCGAGACGGCGATCGTCGGCGACCGTGTGCGGATCTACCAGGCGGTGACCCTGGGCGCGCGCAGCTTCCCCACCGAGACCGACGGCACGCTCACCAAGGGCGTGCCCCGGCACCCGATCGTCGAGGACGACGTGGTGATCTATGCGGGCGCGACGATCCTCGGCCGCGTCACGGTGGGGGCGGGCGCGGTGATCGGCGGCAATGTCTGGCTGACCGAGAGCGTGCCACCGGGCAGCGTGATCCACCAGGCCTTTGCCGAGCGTGCGCGCGGCGACGGCTCCGCGCTGCCGCGGGGCAATGTCGTCGAGGAAGCCGATCCTGACGCGGCGCGCGGGCTGATCTAGCGCGACGCCGTGACGGGCCGCGGGCGGCTGCTGCCGCCGCGGACGCGCTACGCGCTGCGCAGCACCCAGGCGGGCGAGGCGCGGCTCGCGCGGAGCGACTGGCCGAGCACCGTCAGCACCGCAATCGCGGTGGCGATCAGGCTGGCGGCGACGAAGTAGAGCGGGGAGAGAGGAACGCGGTCCCCGAAGCCCGCCAGCCAGGTCCGCGCCGCCGCATACGCCAGCGGCCAGGCGAGCAGGTTGGCGAGCAGCACCGGCCGCAGGAACTGGCCGACCAGCAACCGCGCGACGTCGCTCGCCGAGGCGCCGAGCGTCTTGCGGATGCCAATCTCCTGCACCCGCCGCGCGGTGCTGAACGCGGCGAGGCCCCATAGCCCGACGCAGCCGATCAGCACCGCCAGGGCCGTGCCGATCCCGACCAGCCGCATCGCCCGTTCGTCCTCGGTGTAGAGGTTGGCCAGACGCTGATCGGCGGTCGCGGCGCGGAACGGCACCTGCGGAATCGCCCGCCGCCAAGTCGCCTGCACGGCATCGAGCATCGCGCGCGGGTCGCCGGTGAAGCGCACCGCGCCGATATGCTGGTACACCGCGTTCGGCGTGTACATGTAATAGGCCGCGGTATCGGCGGTGCGCGGCGAGAAGAAGCGCAGCTCGTCGATCACGCCGACGATGGTGCGCGGCCGCGGATTGCCGACGGTCTTGCCGATTGCCGCCTCGGGCGTGCGGAAGCCGAGCGCGATCGCGGCGCGGCGATTGAGCACGACATTGCGGCCGAGAGGCCAGCGCTTCCAGTCGCTGGAATCGTCGGCGGCATGGGCATCGTCGAGCAGTCGGCCGGCGAGTAACTGCGGCCGGTAGGTCTCGAAGAAGCCGGGCCCGGCGCTGATCAGCCGGAGCATTGGCCCCGTGCCCGGCGGGCCGGGCTGCTCGACAATGTCGATGTTGCTGGTGCCGCCGCCGCCGGGGGCGGCATTGCCGGTGCCGACGCTCTGCACGCGAGGGAGCGCGCGCAGGGCGGCCAGGAACGCGCGGGCCTGGTCCTGCCCGATCTTGGTATCGGCGAGCGATTCGATGGTGATCAGCCCCTCGCGGCGAAAGCCGAGATCGGCGTCGCGCAGGTGGCGCATCTGCACCGTCATCACCACCGTGCCGACCAGGAAAGCGATGGCCAGCCCGAACTGCAGCACCACCAGCGCCTCGCGGAGCCGTGCCCCGGCCTTGCCGCCGCCGGGCGCGCGGGCGGAGGCCAGCACCGAAGCTGCCGGGAAGCGCGACAGCACAAGTGCAGGGTAGAACCCGGCCGCGAGCCCGACGAGCAAGGTGATCCCCGCCAGCATCGGCAGCGCCCAGCCATAGGGCATGGCAAGCGAGGTCCCGCCCGCGGCATTGACCAGCGGCAGCCCGACCTCCGCCAGCATCAGCCCGAGCAGCGCGGCAATCGCGACGGTGGCGATCGCCTCGCCGAGGAACTGGCCGATCAGCGCGGCACGGCTGGCGCCCAGCACCTTGCGCATCGCCACTTCGCGGGCACGCAGCCCGGCGCGGGCGGTGGCGAGATTCACATAATTGACGATGCCGATCAGCAGCGTGAGCAGACCGATCGTGCCGAGCGTCGCCACCATCAGCCGGCGGCTGGCGGTTTCGGCACCGGCGGGCTTGAGGTGCGCCTCGGCGATCGGCACCAGCGGCAGCGACAGCCATCTCGAGACAGTGGGTCCAGCACTGCTCAAGGCGCGGCGATCGATGAATGCCGGCAGTCTGGCGGCGAAGGCGTGCGCGGCCTCCGGAGTCTCGAACCGCAGGAAGGTGCCGACCGATGCGGTGCCCCATTTATACCACGTCCATTCGGAAGGCGGCGGCGTCTTGGGGATCGGAATCAGGATGGTGAAGTGCAGGTCGCTGTTCGCGGGCAGATCCTCGAAAATGCCGGCGACGCGATAGTTGGCGGGCGCATCCATGCTGATCGTCATCGTCTGGCCGATCGGATCGGCGCTGCCGAAATAGCGGCGTGCGACCGACCGGCTGAGCAGCACCGCGTTGGGATCTGCCAGTGCGCGGGCGCCGTCGCCCTGGACCATCGGCAGCGCGAACACGTCGAAAAAGCCGGGATCGACCTGCGCGACATTCTCGGCGGTGATGGCCCCGCCGCGCAGCACCGCGCCGCCGCGCTCTCCGTCCGGCGTGGTGGTCCCGCCGCGGATGCGGGTGCCGATCAGCCCCGGGAAATCCTCGCGCAACTGCTCGAGCAACCCCGCCATCGTCGCCGGATAGGCGCCGTTGAACGGGCTGCCGGGGAACTGGACTTCGGTGTCGACCCGGTAGATCCGATCATGACGCGGCACCCAGCGCTCGAAGCTGGTCTCGAAGCGGACATAGAGGGCGAGCACCAGGAAGGTGGCGATCCCCACCGCCAGCCCGCCGATGGTGAGCGCGGCATAGAGCTTGTCGCGGGTAAGCGAGCGGTACAGCGCAACGAAGGCGAGGCGGTGCATGGAGATGGCTCCTATTCGTAGCGCAGCGCGCGGGCGGGTTCGGCGCGGGCGACGCGCCAGGACTGGCCGATCACGGTCGCCACCGCGATCAGCACGGCGATGGCGGAGGCGAGCAGGAAGTAGAGCGGCGACAGGCCGATCCGGTCGTCGAAGGTGGAGAGCCAGCGCTGCATCGCCACCCAGGCGAGCGGCCAGGCGATCAGGTTGGCGAGCAGCACCGGCCGCAGGAACTTGGCCACCAGCAGCTGGAGCACGTCGCGGGTGGAGGCCCCCAGCGCCTTGCGGATGCCGATCTCCTTGATCCGCCGCGTCGTGTCGAACGCCGCGAGCCCGTAGAGCCCGATGCAGCCGATGCTGATCGCCAGCACCGCGCCCATGGTGAACAGGCGGCCGCGCCGCGTGTCCTCCTCGTAATAGGCCTTGTAGAGATTTTCCTCGATTGTCCGCCCGCGGAACGGCTCGGTCGGGACAATCCGCTTCCACGCGGCTTCGACGGCGTCAGCCATCTTCTGCGGATCGCCGCTGTACCGGAGCGTGATGAAGGCGTCGTTCAGCGGCCGGGTGTCGAGGCGATAGAAGGTCCCGCTGATCGCCTGGCGGGGACCGAGGAAGCGCAGATCGTCGACCACCCCGATGATCGTCATCGAGGCATCGCCTTCGATCGGCTTGCCGATCGCCGCTTGCGGACTGGCGAAGCCGAGCAGGCCTGCCGCCCTGCGATTGATCACCACGTTGAAGGGCGTGGTGCTGCCATTGGCGCGGAGCGCGCGATCATCGGCCGGGCGCGAGCGATCGAACAGACGCCCGGCGACCAGCCGCGCGCCGAACGTATCGAAATAATGATCGCCGATCCGAACATCCATCAGCGAGGGCGCACGGATCCCCTGCATGCCCGGCTGGTACATCGTCGAGAAATTGGTGACGTTCTGATCCCCCGGTGCGTTCTGCGCCATGGTCACGCCACTCACGCCCGGCAGCGCCGCAAAGGCGCGCATCAGCGCGGTCTTCTGCTCGGGCAGCACCGATCCGCTGTTGAGCGAGCGCACGACGTAGAGGCCCTCGCGGCGGAAGCCGAGATCGGCGTCGCGGACATGCGACGCCTGCGCGAGCATCACGGTGGTGCCGATCGCGAAGGCGATCGCGATCGAGAACTGGACGACGACCAGCCCGGCGCGGACCCGGGCGCCGGCACGGCCGCCGCCCGGTGCACGCGCGGCGGCGAGCACCGCGGCCGGGCGGAAGCCGGCCAGCACCGCCGCCGGGTACAGGCCCGCGACGGCGCCGACGACCAGCACCAGCGGCACGAGCAGCAGCAACACGCTGTTCGCGCCCCAATAGTCGATCCGCAGGGCCATGCCGCCCAGCGTGTTGATCAGCGGCAGTGCGATCTCGGCCAAGGCGAGCCCGATCACCGCGGAGAGGATGACGGTCAGCATCGCTTCGGTCAGGAACTGGCGGGTCAAGGCCCGGCGGGTGCCGCCGAGCACCTTGCGCACCGCCACTTCGCGCGCACGGAGGCCGGCGCGCGCGGTGGCGAGGTTGATGTAGTTCACGATCGCGATCAGCAGCGTCAGCACGCCCACCGCGCCCAGCGTGGTGACGACGGCGCGATCCGACGGCGCATAGAGGTGGTTGTCGACGAGCGGGCGCAGGCTCTGCTCCCATTGCCCCTTTTTAAGGTTGTTGCCGAACACGCGGCGCTCCGCGAAGCGCGCCAATTCGCCTTCAAACCGGTGGGCCGCCGCGCGGTCGGGGAAGCGCAGCAAGGTAACCAGCGAGGTGCTGCCCCAATGATCGAACCATTCGGTGGCGAAGCGGGATGCGACCAGCGGCACGAACAGTTCCGACGTGTAGCTCATGTCCTTGCGCATGTCGGCGATCACCGCGCCCACCCGGTAGGTGTAGGGCGTGCCATTGGCGACGACGGTGAGCGTCCGGCCGATCGGCGACAGCTGGCCGAAATAGCTGGTCGCGGCGCGCTGGGTGATCACGATGCCGTCGGGATCGGCCAGGGTACGGGTCGGGTCGCCCGCGACGACCGGCAGGCGCAGCAGTTGGAAGAAGTTCGGGTCGACCGCGGCCAGCGCCTCGCGGGTGTTCACCGTTCCCTGCCGCACCGTCGCATCCATCGCGGCGATCCGCGTGCCTTGCAGCTGCGGATAGTCTGCGCGCAACTGGAGCAGCTCGTTGCCCATGGTGTTGGGGTTCGGCGTCTCCGGGTAGCCCGGCATGTGATAATGTTCCTGGATGATGTAGAGCTGGTCGGCGCCGGGGATCCACCGATCGAACCCGGTCTCGAACCGCACGAACAGGCTCAGCACCAGGAACACCGCGATGCCGAGCGCCAGCCCGCCGATGTTGAGCGCGGCAAACAATTTGTGGCGGGTGAGCGATCGGTAGAAGCTGGTCAGCGCAGAGGTCATGGCGTCACTCCCGGTTCGCGGGTGGCGGACAGATGGCGGAGCAGGGCGACGGCGAGGAGCAGCAGCACCAGCACCGTCAGCGCACGATCCAGCTTCACGCCGCCCGCCGCACGGCGGAGAGGATCCGCCCGTCGAGCATGTGGACGGTGCGCTTGGCGATATCGGCATGGGCGGGCGAGTGGGTGACCATCACGATCGTCGCGCCGTCGGCATTGAGCTTGGTGAGGATATCCATCACCTGCGCGCCGTTCTCGGTATCGAGGTTGCCGGTCGGCTCGTCCGCCAGGATCAGCTTCGGCTCGCCGACGATCGCGCGGGCGATCGCGGCACGCTGCTGCTGGCCGCCCGAGAGCTGGTGCGGATGGTGGTTGCGGCGATGCGCGATGCCGACCCGATCCATCGCGGCGTCGACGCGCTCGCGCTTCTCGCGTGCGGGCATCGAACGATAGGCGAGCGCCAGCGCGACATTCTCGGCGATGGTCAGCTCGTCGATCAGGTTGAAGCTCTGGAACACGAAGCCGAGCCGATCGCGGCGGAGCTTGGCCAGCTGCGCCTCGGGTACATGCGCGATGTCCTCGCCGTCGAACAGATAGGCGCCGCTGGTCGGCCGGTCGATCGTGCCGAGGATGTTGAGCAGCGTCGACTTGCCGCAGCCCGAGGGGCCCATGATCGCGAGGAACTCGCCGGCCTGCACGGTCAGGTCGATCTCGGCGAGCGCGGTCGTCTCGACTTCGTCGGAGCGGTAGGCGCGGTGGATGGCGTTGAGCTGAATCATGGCGGGCTCCTAGTGGATGAGCAGGGTCTGGTAGGGGGCGTAGGTGCCGAGCGGCGTGGTGACGATGCGGTCGCCGGGGGCGAGGCCGCTGGTCACTTCCACCTGATCGGGGTTGCGGCGGCCGGTGGTGATCGCCCGGCGCACGGCATGGCTGTTGCTGCTCAGCACGAAGGCGGTGGTGCCGCCCGCGTCGAGCCAGCCGCCCGACGGGGCGACCACGGCGGGGCGATCGGCGCCGAGGACAAGGCGCACGTCGAGCGTCTGGCCGCGGTTCAGCCCGGCGGGCGCGGCGCCCTTGAAGCCGAGCTCGACCCGAAATCGCCCTTCGGTGACTTGGGGAAGGACCTTGATCACGGTGAGCGGCAGGCTGCGCCCGTCCAGATCGGCGACGGCGTTGAGACCGGTACGGACGCGGCCAAGATAGAATTGATCGACGTCCGCCGTCAGTTTCCAGGCGCGTTCGGAATCGACCTGGCCAACCGCGTCCCCTGGCTTGATCATCTGGCCGGGCTGGAGGGTGAAGGCGGTCAGCCGCCCGGCGACCGGTGCGCGGACCACGAGCGCCGCAAGCCCGGCGCGGGTCATTGCCAGGCTTTCGCGCAACTCCCCGGCGGTGGCGTCGACGCCGGAGGACTGATCCGCAAGCATCTTGCCCGCCTCGGCGGCGCTGCGGGTGAGCGCGGTCAGTCGCGCGCGCTGATAGGCGACTTCATCGCGCAGCGGCGTGACGGCGGCTGCGGTGACGATCTGCTTGTCGAACAGAATCTGCTTCTGGCGGAGCAGCGCCTCGGCCTTGGCGAGCTCGTTGCGCGCCGAGGCGATGTCGCGCTCGGTCTGCTCGCGGCTTTGCTGGATCGACAGACGCTGGCCGCTGATCGAACTGAGCTGCCCGGCGATGTTGGCCGAGCGGCTGGCGACGTCGAGCGCCAGCGTCGGGTTGGCGAGCCGGGCGAGCGGGGCGCCGGCGGCCACCGACTGGCCGTCGCTGGCGATCAGCGCCTCTACCTGGCCGCCGCTGATCGCGGTGACGTAGACGGTTTGGAGCGGAGCGACCTGCGCGCGCAGCGGGACATAGTCGGAAAAGGCGGCGCGGGTGACGGGGGCGATGCGGATGGTGGCGGCGTCGACCGCAAGGCTGCCGGAGCTGGGGAGGAACCACCAGAGCGCGGCCGCCATGGCCACGACTGCGATGCCGAGGCCGATGCGGACCGCCAGCTTGCGGCGGCGCGCGTGCGGGCGCTCGATCCGCCGGTCCATCGCGGCGCCATTGTTGTGAAGAGGCATAACATCCATGGCGGACAGTGTACGGTACGCCAGCGTGCGGGCCTAAAGTTATGACATTAATGGATAATGTAGAAGGGGCTGGCGCTTCGAGCGAACAGTGTCCAAGCTAGTGTCCGATTCCGAACACTGAACCGGAGCGGTCAAGCCTGTGCCACCCGAATCGCCGACCATCCTGGTGATCGACGACGATCCCGACATCGTCCGCGCGGCGACGCTGCTGCTCGAACGAAACGGCATGCGGGTACTTGGTGCGCCTGATCCCGATGCCGCCTGGGTACGACTGGCGGAGGGGCAGGTCGATGCCATCCTGCTTGACCTGAACTTCGCGCGCGGTCGGACCAGTGGCGATGAGGGGTTCCGCATGCTCGACCGGCTGATCGCGGCCGATCGTAATGCCGTGGTGGTCGTGGTCACCGGCCATAGCGGCATCGCGGTGGCGGTGCAGGCGATGCGTGGCGGGGCAAGCGACTTCGTGATCAAGCCGTGGAGCAACGAGCGGCTGCTCGCCACCGTCGAACGCGCAGTGGAGCTGCGCCGGGCGAAGTTGGCCGCGGCCCCGGCGCCGAGCGGCGAGGAGGCGCTGCTGCTGCTCGGCGAAGCGCCTGCGATCGAGGCGGCCCGCCGGCTGATCGCACGGGTGGGGCCGACCGATGCGGCGGTGCTGCTCACCGGCCCGGCGGGGAGCGGCAAGACGCTGGCGGCGCAGATGCTCCACCGCGCTTCGCCGCGCGCCGAGCGGCCGCTGGTCACGCTGGATGCGGCGGTGGCGGATCTGGCGATGATCGCGGCGCGCGTTGCGGCGGCCGAGGGCGCGACGTTGCTGATCGAGGCGGTGGACCAACTGGCGTCAACGCTGCAGCCCGAGCTGGCGCGGCGCTTGGGTGGGCTGCGGGTGCTGTCGACCAGCCGGCGCGATCGGGCCGGCACGCGCGCAGCGCTGAGCGACGATCTTCGCTTCCGGCTCAACACGGTGGAGATCGACTTTCCGCCGCTTGCCGAGCGGGGCGGAGATGCACTGCTGCTCGCCCGGCATTTCTGCGCCCTGTACGCCGGGCGCTATGCCCAACCGTTGCGCCCGCTGACCGACGAGGCGGCGCGGGCCATCGCGGCCGATGCCTGGCCCGACGGCGTGCACGGCCTGCGCCAGGCGATCGAGCGCGCGGTGCTGCTGGGCGGCGGCGAGGCGATCGATGTCCCCGCACTGGGACTTAGCCTGCCCGAAGACACGCTGGAGCCGCGTGCGATCAAGGCGGACCTCCACCTGGGGCGGAGCGAGGCGGCGCTGGTGTCGGCGGCGCTCAAGCGGCACGCGTTCAATGTCAGCCGCGCGGCGGCGGAGCTGGGGCTGACGCGCGCGGCGCTCTATCGGCGGATGGCGAAATATGGGCTCTAGAGGCTGGGCCGCGCTGCTCCGCGGCATGCTGCTGGTGCTGGCGGGAGGGGCGTTCGCCGTGGCGTGGAGCGCGGGGCTCTATGCCAGCGCGCTGGTGTCGGCGCTGGCGGCGCTGTGGGGCGTCGTGACCGGGATCGTCGAGGCACAGCGGCCCAAGCTTGTACCGGTGGCAGCGCCGATGCCTGCGCCAGACCCCGCGCATCGCGAGCGCCGGCTGACCGCACTACTCGATCTCTCCCCGGCCCCGATCGTCACGCTCGATGGCGAAGGGCGGCTGCATGCGATCAACCGGGCGGCCCGGCGGCTGTTCGGCGCGGCGGACCTCGTCGCCGAACCCCCGGCGCTGCTGGTCGAGGCGATCGGCGATGCCTCGGGCCGGGCGGCGACGGTGGCGATCGGCGGGCGCAGCTATGCGCTCACCACCAGCGACTTCGCGCTCGGCGGGGCGCAGAGCCGGCTCGCCGCGCTGATCGACATCGATGCCGAGCTGAAGGCAGCCGAGGCGACGACGCTGCGCGACCTGGTACAGGTGCTGAGCCACGAGATCGTCAACGCGCTCACCCCAATCGCCTCGCTCAGCCGCACCGCGGCGGACATGCTGGAGGAGACTTCGCCGTCCATCCCCGCGCTGCGCGATGCGGTGGGCACCGTCGCGCGGCGCGCCGAGGGGCTGCAGCGGTTCGGCGAGGCTTATCGCTCGCTGGCGCGGCTGCCGGTGCCACGCTTCGCGCCGCTCGACCTGCGCGAAGGGGCGGAGGATCTGGCCCGCCTGTTCGCCACGCGCTGGCCGCACCTGCCGCTGGCGTTCACGGCGGCGCCGCCGGTGCGCCTGCATGGCGATGCCGACCAGTTGAGCGCCGCGCTTTGGGCGCTGCTCCAGAATGCCGCGGAGGCGGTGGGCGAGGAAGGCGGGAAGGTGGGCCTGTCGCTGTGGCGCGACGAGCGCGCCGCCTATTGGCAGGTCTGGGACAATGGCCCCGGCGTCGCCGAGGCGGACCGCGGGGCGATCTTCCGCCCGTTCTTCACCACCAAGCCGCAGGGCAGCGGGGTGGGGCTGGCGCTCGCCCGGCAGATCCTGCTCGCGCATGGCGGTGACCTGACGCTACTGGCAGGCGAGGGCGGCGCGCGCTTCGAGGCGATGCTGCCGATCGCGCCGCAGGGCTGAGCAAAACGGACCCGCGCCGCCCCGGGAGGCACGGCGCGGGCCAGTCACCGCAAACCTCAGGCCATCAGCACCTTGTCGACCGCGATCCGGAACTTCTCCATGTCCGCCGCCGAGCCGACGGTGACGCGCGACATCGTCGGATAGGCGGTCCAGGAACGGCCGATCTGGACGTTCTGGGCAAGCAGCGCCGCCATCATCTCCTTCGGCGCCTTGCCTTTCCATTCGACCATGAACATGTTGGCATGGCTGCCCGGCAGCACCTTGAGCCCGCGGCTCTGGAGATGGGCGATGGTCTTTTCGCGCACCGCGATCATCTCGTCGCGTCGCGCCTTGATCTCGCTGGCGAGCGGGATCGAGGCGGTGCCGCACGCCACCGCGGTCATCGGCAGCATGTTGGTCACCTGGAAGCCGTCATAGCGCATCATCTTGTCGTGCAGCGACGGCGCCGCGAAGGTGAGGCCCAGCCGCATGCCGGCCATGCCGAACAGCTTGGAGAAGGTGCGCATCACCAGCACGTCGTCGCGGCTCGCCACCAGCTTGGCGGCGTTGGGCGCGTCGGCGAAGTGGATATAGGCCTCGTCGACGATCAGCACCGCGTCCTTGGGCTTGTTCTCCGCCAGCCAGACGATGTCGGCGATCGGCGTCAGCGTGCCGGTGGGGTTGTTGGGCGAGCAGACATAATAGAGCCCAGCGTTCGGATCGGCCGCGAGCATCGCCTTGACGTCGTGCTGATACTGGGGGCCGAGCGGGGCCTTGGTCACCTTGGCGCCGATCCAGGCGCCGGTGCGCCAGATCTGCTCATAGGTGGGATCGGCGGTGACGATGCCGCGCGTCGGCGAGGCGAAGGTGACGGCGGCGCGGTTGAGCGGGTCGCTGGAGCCGGGCCAGGCCTTGATATGGGTGGCCGGCAGCCCCTCCACCGCGGAGACCGCGGCGAAGAGCTGGTCGTGCTCGCCATTGGGCTCGTAGCGATTGCCTTCGGTGACGATCTTCATCGCTGCCGCGGCGCCGGCGGGCAGCGGGCCGGTCCAGCATTCGTTGGAGCCGATGCGCACCGCACCGATCACCGCCCTGGCCGATTGCTGGGCCAGGGCAGGCGCGGCACGGCCGAGCGCGACGGTGCCGCCGAGCAACGCGGCGATCCGCCCCATGTCGCGCCGCGAATAGCCGCGGCCGCGCAGGTCCTCGGTGATTTCCGGCTTGTTGAGCGTTTCGAGGATGGTCATGTCGAGGGTCTCCCTGTTTCGATCGAGACGCGCGTCAGAACTTCAGCGCATTGTGGAACATCACCAGCGCGATGACGATGAGGTAAATGCCGAATACCCGTTTCAGCATGGCTGGTTGTAAGGCGTGGGCAGCCGCGACTCCCAGCGGGGCAGTGAGCATCGACATCGAGGCGATGGCGAGCGTCGCGGGCAGGTTGACGAAGCCGAGCGAGCCCCAGGGCAGCCCCGGCTCGCGCAGCCCGATGATGGCAAAGCCGATCGCGCTGGGGATGGCGATCAGCGTGCCGATGCCGCTCGCGGTGCCCACCGCGCGGTGGATGGAGCGGCCGCACAGCGTCATCACCATGATCGCGATGGTGCCGCCGCCGATGCCGAGCAGCGAGGAGAAGGTGCCCAGCCCCCCGGCGATGGCGACGCGGGTGACGCCCCCCGGCATCTGATCGCTTATCACCCGGTTGCCGAGCTTGGGCACCAGGAAGTTGACCGACATCAGCAGCACGCCGGTGGCGAAGACCAGGGTCAGCGCGCGGCCGTCGACATGGCTGGCGAGCAGCACGCCGATGCCATCGCCCAGCACCACCCAGGGCGCCCAGGTCTTGAGGATCTCGAAATCGACCGAGCCGCGCTTGTGGTGGCTCAGCACCGATCGGATCGAGGTGATGATGATCGTGGCGGCAGAGGTGCCGATGGCGACATGGGCATATTGGCTATGCTCGCCGCCGAGCAGCGGCAGCATCAGCAGCAGGGCGGGGACGACGACGAAGCCGCCGCCAATGCCGAACACGCCGCCGGCGAAACCGGCAGCGAGCCCGGCGACCAGCAGGCCCAAAAAAGGGATCAGCCAGTCCATGGAAGAGGTAAGCAAAGGACATCACTCCCGGATTATGTTCTCGCACGCGACAAGGACGGCCGAGGGCGGCGTGCCCCCGGCCGGCAAGACGTCAGAATTTCAGGCTGATCCGGCCATAATAATAGCCGCCGTTGATCCCGTAGGGCGAAATGGTGGGATACAGATTGCTCGAATAGGTGCGCGAGCCGGCGAGCAGTTGCGGATTGCGGATCTGCTCGAAGGAACGCTCGGTCGGATAGTGATTGAACAGGTTGTTGGCGCCGATCGCGAGCGTCACCGGCGGCAGCACGCGGACGCTCAGTTCGGCATCGGTGATGAAAGCGGCGTTGACCGGAACGATGGTGTCGGCCCCGCGCAACGGGCCGTTGCCGGGCGTCGATTCGAGTGCGTAGACCTTGGAATAATAGCTTTCGCGCAGGTTCAGGCTCACGATCCCGCGCGACCAGAAGGCGCCGAGCGTGGCGCGGAACTTGGGCGTGCTGTTTTCCAGTTGGACGATGCTGTAGCGGTCGATCAGTGCGGAACGGCTGGGATCGGCACGGTTGACGTAGAGCGGGGCGGGCAGGCCCGCGATGCTGCGCACCTGGTTCTCGTTGTAGTTGGCGGTCAGCGACCAGTCGACGGTCCCCAAGGAACCGAAGTCCGACGCGTAATTGGCGGTGAAGTCGATACCGCGCGTGCGCACCTTGGCACCGTTGACGAAGGTCTGCACCGAGACCGAACCGTCGATATTCCGCTCGCCGTTGACGTCGAGCAGGACATAGCTGGGGATCTCGCCGCCCAGCGCCGTGGCGACGGCGTTGTAGACCGATTGCTGGTTATAGGTCAGATAGTTGTCGGCATTATAGGCGACGCAGCGGCTGGCATTGGAGCCGGCATAGCCTTGCGGACAGAACTGGCCGCGGAACCCGTAGAACGAGCTGGAGATCAGGATGCGATCGCGAATGTCGATCCAATAGCCGTCGATCGTCACGCTGAGCCGCGGGGCGGGGTGGAAGACGAAACCGGCGCTGAAGTTGGTCGACTTTTCCGGTTTCAGGCCGCCGAAGCCGAGCGCTGCGCCGGCGGCCGAGTTGGCGGGCAGCACGCCGGAAATGCCGCTGGGCGCGACGTTGATACCCGAATAGAAGCCCTCGGCCAGCGTCGGTGCGCGGAAGCCGGTGGAGACGGTGCCGCGGATCGCGATGGCGCTGGAAATGTCGTAGCGGCTGGTCAGCTTGAAGACGGTGGTGTCGCCAAAGTCGCTGTAATGCTCGTGCCGCACCGCGCCGTCCACCAGCCAGACGCTGACCGGACGGACGCTGAAATCGAGATATTGCGAGAAATTGGTGCGGTTGTGATTGCCGGCATCGTTCGGGCTGTAGCCGAAGAAGGACTGGGCGCCGCCGCCATAATAGGACGCCGGATCACCCGAGACGATGGCATAGGTATCGCGTCGCCACTCCAGGCCGCCGGCGAGCGTGGCAGGCTGGGCCAGGCCGAGTTCGATCGGATAGGTGATGTCCAGCGTGTTGGTCCACTGGCTCGCCTTGAAGTCGCCATTGTGAAACTCGGTCGGCGTGAAGCCGGTCGCACGGTAGAGCTGGGCGTTGCCCGAATCCTGTACATGGACCGCGACGAAATCGTCGCCATAGGTGGAGGCGATGTCGAAGGTGCCGGCACCCAGCGCGCCGCGGACGCCGCCGGTGACGGCATAGTCGGTTTCGCGGATGGCCTCGAGCGGCTGGAACCCTGCGGGATAGAAGGGAACGCCCGCGGCGCTGACGATCACGTCGGGCGTGCGGACATTCTCGTAGGCCCGGGCATATTTGTGACCGTAGCTGCCAAAGGCATAGAGCTCGATGCCGCCGAAATCATAGCCGGCATTGGCCATCACCGAGGTCTGGTTGACCTCCGGATCCCCCAGGATGCGGTTGGTATAGGGATAATGGGGCAGCGTCCGGATCGCCGGGTAGAGCGAGAGGTAGCGCTGGGCGACGGAATTGTCACCAAACACCTGCGGGTTGATGTCGCCGCGGAAGCTGAAGCCCTTTTTCTTCTTCTCGACGGTGAGGTTGACGAACGCATTTTCGATGGGCGCGAAGCCGATGTTGCCGGCGATCGCATAGGTCTTGCCGCCTTCGTCATAATAGCGGCCGCCGGTAGCGGTGATCATGCCGCCATGATCGGCCTTCTTCTGGATGATGTTGATCACGCCGGCGATCGCATCCGTGCCATATTGCGCGGCGGCACCGTCTTGCAGCACTTCGATATGGTCGATCGACAGCGGCACGATGAAGCTCACGTCCGGCGCGGCGCTGCCGCCATAAGGGCCGCCGGCGACCGAGACGTTGGCGGTGCCGTGGCGCCGCTTGCCGTTGAGCAGGATCAGCGTGTGGTTGGGGCTGAGCCCGCGCAGCTTCATCTGCAGGTTGTGCGCCTGGAGATCGCTGCCGAACGCCTGGGCCTGCACGCTCGGCAGGTTCTGGGCGAGCGCCTGGATCAGGTCCGGCTGGCCGGTGCGGGAGAGATCGGCGGCGGAGAGAAGCTGGATCGGCGCGGGGCTGTCCGCAGCGCGCAGGCCGGTGACGCGGGTGCCGGTGACGATGATGTCTTCGCCCGGCGCTGCCGGGGCCGCGCTGTCCTGCGCAAAGGCTGGCGTGGCGGCGAGCGCCAAAGTGATGGCCAGAACCGTGAACGATGCCGTTTCGCGAAATTGCATTCGATCGTGCCCCCCGAAGGCTGATGGTTGTCGTTCGTTCCTCAGATTGCGGTCTGTTCTTCTTTCTCGTCCGTTGGTGCGGCTCCGCCCGGGACATGACTGTCCCTCCCCGAGAGCGCGGCTTCGCGAACGGGGTGGTCGTGCCGACACTGGATACGCAGGCGCCACCGCGCCCTTGGGCGCAGCCGCACGGTCTCGTGCCATGCTCCCGAACAGGAGCGCGGCGACATCACATCGAAACAGGCTCGAACCGGGTCCGTGCAAACAGCCGGACCGGATAATGGGTAGACAGGGAGTCCTCCGCCTCTGTCGACCCAAACAAGTGAATCGGGCACACCACCGATCTATTCGGATCGCCTAGGATCCTGGTGGAGCGCAGCGCAAATTACTCGGTAGGGGAAAGGCTATTGGGGTCAACAAGCCATGACCCGCTCCGCGATGCCTTCTGCACGGGCAGCGCCAAAGTGCCGCCTGAAAATCGATAGTCGGTCATTTGATCGCCCTGTTCTTGATCAAAGCACCGATTCGGACATCCGACCCCTAATGTTTTTCTTTCTTGCTATCAGGATGCTATCCCCGGGGCGCACGGTGTCAATGCGCGAATGACGTATGTCGCAACGTTTCTGTCGCATATATGACACATAGCCCGCTCCATCGCTGGAACGGGCTATCTGCTTTTACGAATTCGGGAAAATCAGTGCGCGGCGCTGGTATCCACCTTGCCGCGCGGGCGCGGGGTCAGCCAGATGATCCCGGCGGCGAACACGAAGATGATCGCCGAGAGCAGGAACACATGGGTGGTCGCCAGCGTAAGACTTTCCTGGCTCACCACGCGTTCCACCGCCGCGCGCACCTGGCCGATCGAGAAGCCCTGCGCCATCAGCGCGTTCATCGTCGAATCGGTGTTCATCCGCGAGACGATCTCGCTGCGGGCGACGCGTGCGCTGTCGTCCCAGATGCTGGTCGAGATCGAGGTGCCGATCGCGCCCGCCATGGTCCGCAGGAAGCTCATCACGCCCGCCGCCGAGGCGGTTTCCTCCGGCAACACCGATCCCAGCGCGAGCGTGGTCAGCGGGATGAAGAAGAAGGGCATGCCGAAGCCCTGGAGGAATTGCGGGAAGGCGAAGGTCCAGAACCCCGCCTGGCTGTTCCAGTAGACGCGGAGCAGCGCCGACACGCCCAGCCAGAGGATGCCGAACGACACCAGCAGCCGCGGATCGACCTTGTTCGACAGCTTGGCGACCACCGGTGACATGAACACCGCCGCCACGCCGGAGAAGGCGGTGGCATAGCCCGCATAGGTGGCGGTGTAGCCCTGGCTCGACTGGAGCCATTGCGGAATGATCACCGCCGAGGCGAAGAAGGTCGCGAAGGCGAAGGAGAGCGATAACACCGACACGGTGAAGCCTCGATGGCGGAACACGCGCAGGTCGACGATCGGGTCCTTCGCGGTGATCTCCCAGGCGAGGAAGACGAGGAAGCCGATCGCGGCGATCACGCCCAGCCACACGATCGTCGCATCGTTGAACCAGTCATGCTCGCGGCCGAGGTCGAGCATGATCTGCAGCGCCGCGATCCACAGCACGAGCAGTGCAAGGCCGCCCTTGTCCACCGACAGCTTCTGCGTCGGCGTCTCGGCCTTGGTGAGCAGCCGCATCGCCCCGAACGCGCAGAGCGCGGCGACGGGGATGTTGATGAAGAAGATCCAGTGCCACGACCAGTTGTCGCTGATCGTGCCGCCGGCGATCGGCCCGAGGATCGGCGCGACGACGGTGGTCATCGCCCAGAGCCCCATCGCCTGGGCGTGCTGTTCGGGCTTGAAGATGCGCAGCAGCAGCGTCTGGGTCAGCGGCATCAGCGGGCCGCCGCATAGCCCCTGGCCGATACGGCACGCGACGAGCATGCCGAGCGTGGTCGACATGCCGCACAGCACCGAGAAGATGCCGAAGCCGATCACGCCGAGGATGAACACCCGCACCACCCCGAACCGGCCCGCGAGCCAGCCGGTGAGCGGCACGCAGATCGCCTCGGCGACGGCGTAGGAGGTGATGATCCAGGTACCCTGGCTCGCCGAGATGCCCAGGCTGCCGGCGATGTGCGGCACCGAGACATTGGCGATGGTGGTGTCGAGCACCACCATGAAGTTGGTCAACGCCAGCACCACGCCGGCGAGGATCAGCGAGGGCCCCTCCAGGAAGCCCCCGCGCTGCGTCTGGCCGTTCATGGCAGGCGTTCCTTACTTGGCCGAGGTATCGATCTCGGCGTCCATCGACAGGCCGACGCGCAGCGGGTGCGCCTGCAGTTCCTTCGGGTCGAGCGCGACGCGCACCGGCAGGCGCTGGACCACCTTGATCCAGTTGCCGGTCGCATTCTGCGCCGGGATCAGCGCGAAGGACGAGCCGGTGCCGCCCGAGAAGCCGACGACGCGGCCGTGATATTTGACATCGCCGCCATAGAGGTCGGAGGTCAGCTCGACCGGCTGGCCGACCTTCACGCGGGTCAGCTGGCCTTCCTTGAAGTTGGCGTCGACATAGAGCTGGTTGAGCGGAACGATCAGCATCAGCTGGGCGCCCGGTGCCACGCGCTGGCCGACCTGGACGTTGCGGCGGGTGACCACGCCGTCGAACGGCGCGCGGATGACGGTGCGGGCGAGGTCGAGCTTGGCCTGATCCACCTTGGCGCGCGCGGCCAGCACTTCCGGTGCCGTGGTCGCGGTGGCGCCGTTGACCAGCGCCTGGTTCGCCGCCAGCTGTCCGCTGGCCGCGACGCGGGTCGAGTTCGCCTGGGCCAGTCCGGCCTTGGCGAGTTCGAGGTTCGCGCGTGCCGCCTGGAAGGCGTTGGTCGCCGAGGTCAGCTCCTCGCCCGAGACCGCGCCGTTGGGGGCGAGCTTCTGGCGACGGGAAAGGTCGATGCGGGCCTTTTCGAAATCGGCCTGCGCCGCGGTCACCTGCGCCCGCGCGCGGGCGATGTCGGCTTCGCGGGCCTGGACCTGCGCGGCCAGCGCTTCGCTGGTCGCCGAGGTCTGGCCGAACTGGCGGGTGGCGCGGGCGAGATCCGCCTCGGCCTGGGCCAGCGCGATCCTGGCGTCGCTGTCGTCGATCTGGACGAGCACGTCGCCCTTCCTCACCGCCTGGGTGTCCGAGACCGCGACGCGCAGTACCTGGCCACCGGTCATCGGCGTGATGCTGGCGCTGTCGGCGCCGACATAGGCGTTGTCGGTGCTCACATAATGGCTGCCGACGGCCATGTAATAGCCGCCATAGCCGAGGCCGGCGACCAGCACGAGGCCGCCGACGCCGAGCATCAGCCGCTTGCGCAGGTTCTTGCGCTTGCTGTCGTCCATGTCGGTATGGGCAGGGGCCTGCGACGGCTCGTTGCGATCGGCGGCATCGCCGCGGGCGGAATGGATGGCGGGTTCTGCATCAGCCATGGGTCTTGACCTCGGAAGCGGCAGCGGCCGCGTTGTTGGTGGAAAAGCCTCCGCCGAGGGCGCGGACGAGCTGGACGTCGAGCGTGAACGCGCGCGCCTCCAGGTCGGCGACGATCTGGCGGTTCTGCAACACCCTCTCCTCGGCGGTCAGAACATCGAGAAACCGCGAGAGCCCGCCTTGATAGCGTTGCTGGGCGATCGAATAGGCCTGTTCGGAATCGTCCAGCGCCTGGCGGCTCTGGGCCAGGCGTGTGGCCAGCGCCTTCTGGCTGGTGACCGCGTCCGCCACGTCGTGGAACGCCGTGGTGACGCTGTTGTCGTAATTGGCGACCGCCTCGTCATAGGTGGCGCGGGCGCGGGCATATTGGCCGCGCAGCTCGCCGCCATGGAAGATCGGCAGGCTGATCGCAGGACCCGCCTGGAAGACAGAGGCACCGTTGCCCTTGACCACGTTGTCGAGCCCCAGCCCGCCATAGCCGGCGAGGGCGCTCAGGCGGATCGACGGGTAGAAATCGGCACGCGCCGCCTTGATACGGCTGGCGGCGGCTTCGACGCGCGCACGGGCGGCGGCGACGTCCGGGCGGCGGCCGATCAGGTCGGTGGTCACATCGGCGGGGATGCCGCGCGCCTCGGTTGGGGCCGCAGGCAGGGCGATGCTCAGGCCGCGATCGGGGCCTTGGCCCAGCAGCGCGGCAATGCGGTTGCGGGTGAGGCCGATATCCTCGTCGATCGCGGCGAGCTGCGCGCGGGCGGCGGGAACGGCGGCGGCTGCCTGCTTCTCTTCGGCGCGGGTTTCCAGCCCGTTGATCACGCGATCGGTGACCAGCTTCTGCGTCGCGAGGCGGACGTCCAGCGCGCGCTCCTGCACCCGGCGATCTGCCGCGAGGCGGGCGAGATCGGCATAGGCGGCGGCGATGTTGGTCGACAGCGCGAGGCGGGCCTGTTCCAGCTCCAGCTGCGCGGCCTCCGCCTCCGAGGTTGCGGCGGCGAGCTGGGCGCGGTTCTTGCCCCAGATGTCGAGGTCGAACGCCAGGTTCAGCGTGCCATAGCCGATCGTCTGGACGTTGGAGCCGATCTCGATCGGCAGGCTGTCGCCGACGTTGATCTGGTTGGCCGCGGCCGAAGCGCTGGCATCGACGCGCGGTAGCCGCGCGGCGCCGACCTGGACGGCATAGGCCTGGGCCGAGCGCAGCCGCGCGGCGGCGGCCGCCAGGTTGGGCGCGCCGCGAAAAGCCTCGTCCATCAATGCGTTGAGCTGCGGATCGTTATAGGCGGTCCACCAGTTGGTGACGGGCCACTGCGCCTGGGTCTGGGCGGTACCGGCGAGCGACTGGCTCGCGGCGTAGCTGTCCGCCGCGCGCACTTCCGGCCGGGCGCCGAGGTTTGGCACCGGCGCGCACGCGGCCAGCGCGGAGGCGGCAGCCGCAGACAGCAACAAGGGCCTTGTTGGGAAACGACTCATCATGGGCTGGCAAAACCGTACTATTGGGTACGAGTTCCAGATGGAGAGCGCTTCTGGCCTTGTCAATAGAAAATCGTACCCTATAGTACGGTTATGGAA
>JAPJRE010000327.1 GCA_030824725.1 Sphingomonas sp. | reverse complement strand
GCCCTCAGAACCCGCCCGCATCGAGATAACGCTGAGGGTCGCGCGCAATGCCGTTGACGATGCCGCCCGACTCGACGGCGGCGCCCCTATAGCCTAGGCCAAACGCTTGGTCGCAATCGTGCGGATCGGCCCTATCGCAGCGGAGACGCGGACATGCAGACCAGCCTCGCCGACCGCGCCGCCGACCTGCTCCGGCTGCCCGTATCGGGTGCGGCCGCGCTTTCCGGCGGTGATCTTTCCGCGGTCCACCGGCTGCGACTGGGCGATGGCAGCAGTGCTATCGCCAAGCAGGGCCCGCTGGTTTCGGAAGAAGCCGAGATGCTGGTGGCGATCGCCGCGCGCGGCGCACCGGCGCCGGCGGTGCTCGCGCTCGGCGAAGACCTGCTGCTGATCGAGGAAATGCCCAACGACGGGCATCTCGGCGCCGGATGGGACAATCTCGCGACGGTGCTGCAAAGGCTCCACGCGGAACCGGGCCGGGCCTATGGCTGGCCGGAGGACTATGCCTTTGGCCGGGTCGCCATTCCCAACGGCGCAGCGGATGACTGGCCGAGCTTCTGGGCCGAGCGGCGGCTGCGAACGCATCTGCCGCACGTGCCCGCCCCGCTCGCCCGCCGGCTGGATCGGCTGGCCGATCGCCTCCCGGACCTGCTGCCGCAGCATCCCGCGCCGGCGCTGCTCCATGGCGACTTGTGGGGCGGCAATGTGCTGACGTCCGGCGGCAAGGTGACCGCGCTGATCGATCCCGCCTGCTATCATGGCGACCGCGAAGTCGATGCGGCGATGCTCACCCTGTTCGATGCGCCCCCCGCCCGCTTCTTCGATGCGCTCGCGCTGGCGCCCGGATGGCAGGAACGGCAGCCGATCTACCGGCTATGGCCGTTGCTCGTGCATCTGCGCCTGTTCGGCAGCAGCTATATCGGCGCGGTGGAGGCAGCGCTGGCCGCGGTCGAGTAATTCAGCCGAACAGCCGCGCGAGGCTGCGCTCCAGCATCACCAGCTGCCACAGCGTGCGGCCATGCTCGGCGCGACCGGCGCGATGGTCCTCGGCGAGCCGCGCAATCGTGTGCGGCTCGAACCAACCGCTCTGGAGGAGCAGCGGCGAACGGGCGAGCGCCGCCGCCTCCTCGGCCAGTGCGTGGCGGAACCAGGCGCTGATCGGGGTAACGAAGCCCAACTTGGGACGATACAGGATCTCGCGCGGCAGCCAGGGCTCGAGCGCCTTCTTCATCAACCACTTGCCTTGCCCCCCGCGAATGCGGAGCGAAGGCGGCAGGCTCGCCTCGAACTCGACCAGCCGGTGATCGAGCAGCGGCTCGCGCACCTCCAGCCCCATCGCCATGCTCGTGCGATCGACCTTGGTGAGGATGTCGCCGGGCAGCCAATGCCGGATGTCGGCATATTGCGCGCGGTCGATCGCGTCGCGCGCGGGCGCCTGCCGCATCGTCTCGACGTAGCGCGCCTCGGCGCGGTAGCCGTCGAGCGCAGCGCGTGCGGTGTCGCTGTAGAGCTGGTCACGCAGGGCCGGCGTGGTGACACCCACCGCCTTGGCATAGGCCTCCGCCCCATCTTCGGCGAGCGCGAGCAGCGTCGTCTTCGCGCGAAATGGCCGCGGCGCCCAGTCCGCCTTGGGATAGAGCGCGCCGAGCTGGCCGAACACCCGCGCCCGCACGTCCGGCGGCAGCAGGCCGCGGACCCGCTCCTCGGCGGCGAAGAAGCGGTGGCGACGATAGCCGGCCAGCGCCTCGTCGGCCCCGTCGCCCGATAGCGCGACGGTGACGCTCTCGCGGGCGAGCTGGCAGACGCGGTAGGTCGGCAGCGCCGAGGCATCGGCGAAGGGCTCGTCGAACGCGGCGACCAGCATGTCGATCAGGCCGTAATCCTTCGCATCCACGGTGCGGGCGCGGTGGCTGGTGGCGAAGCGCGCCGCGACCTTCGCCGCATGGGCGATCGCGTCCAGCCCGGCCTCGTCGAAGCCGATCGTGCAGGTCTTCACCGCCGCCTTGCTGCGCTCGGCCATCAGCGCGACGACCGCCGAGCTGTCGACCCCGCCGGAAAGGAACGCGCCGAGCGGCACATCGGCGATCATCCGCGAGCGGACGGCGGTGCGCATCCGCTCGATCAGCTCGGCCTTGAGGTCGCGCGCGCGGCCCGCGACGCGGCGGCTGAAGTCGATGTCCCACCAGCGCACCGGCTGCGGCATCGGCCGCCCGCGCTGGAGCAGCAGGAAATGTCCCGCCGGCAGCTTGCGCACCCCGGCGACGATACAGGCATCGTCGGGGATATAGCCGAGCCCCAGATAATCCTCGACCGCATGGAAATCGGCGGCGCGGCGGAGCAGCGGATGGGCGAGCAGGCCCTTCAGCTCCGAGGCGAAGGCGACCGCGCCGTCGGACAGCTCCGCATAATGGAGTGGCTTCACCCCAAAGCGGTCGCGGGCGAGGAACAGGCTCTGGCGGGTCGCGTCGTAGAGCGCAAAGGCGAACATGCCGTTGAGGCGGGCGAGCAGGTCCGGCCCCCAGGCGCGCCAGCCGTGGAGCAGCACCTCGGTGTCGCTGTCGGTGACGAAGCGGGCGCCCAGCGCCTCCAGCTCGGCGCGGACCTCGCGGAAATTGTAGATCTCGCCGTTGAAGGTGACGGCGAGGCTCTGGTCCGGCAGCGCCATCGGCTGCACCCCGCCTTCGAGGTCGATGATCGCCAGCCGGCGATGGCCGAGCCCGACCCCCGCCACGCACCACACGCCCGATCCGTCGGGCCCGCGATGCGCCTGGGCGTCGCTCATCGCGACGATGCGGGCGGGATCGATCGGCTTGGGGAGGCCGGGATAAAAGAGGCCGGCGATGCCGCACATCAGCGCATGCCCTTTCGACTGCCCATTCGTCCCCTATCGTCGCCGTTCATGATCCGCATCGTGGCGGTCCGGTACCAAGCGATCGGCGGGGGCGCCACCCTGCGGGAGGCGTTGGCGTGGCGGCACGCCGAGCAGTGCGTCGAGCGGTGCCAGCCGCGCGTCCCAGCCGTAGCGGGCAATCACCCGCGCACGGGCGGCGGCGCCGAGTGCCGTGGCGGTATCGGGGTCGCCCAGCAGGCGCAGCACGGCGTCGCCGAACGCGTCCGCGCCATCGCCATGCCTTCGAGCACCTTGTTCTGCATGCCCCGCCCCAGCTGCAGCGGCGCGACCACCAACGCGGCGGCGGCGAGCCAGTCGCGATGTCGCCCATCAGCCGAGCCCGCGCGAGAGCAGCGGCCCGATGCAGTTGGCCGCCCAGAGCGGCAGCCGCTTCCACGCCGCGATCTGCAGCCGGTATTTCGAATCGAGCGGGTTGATACTGCGCGGCGCCGCGCCCTTGGCGTGGCGGGAGAAATAGACCAAAGGCTCGGGCACGAAGCCCCAGTTCTTCTTGAACGCCGCCACGCCGGTGCCGGCCTTGGAGCGCCCGAAGTCGAACCGCGCGCAACCCCCGCGCCGCTTCCGTCCCGCCGCCCCAATAGGGATAGACGGTGCCCCGCCAATAGAGGCTGAGCACGCTTGCCACCGCGCGGCGTTCGTGCCGCACGGCGAGGATGTCCGCCTCCGCCCCGAACGCCTCGAGCACCGCCGCGAACAGCGCCGAGGGGAATACGGGCGTGCCGAGATTGCGGACGCTTTCCGCATAGAGCGCATGATGCGCGCGGCGGGCAGCCCGATCGGCACCACATCCACCGTCAGATCCGCGGCGAGCGCCTTGCGGAGTTCGGCGCGCTGCTTGCGCGGCACGGCGAGCAGTTCGGCCGCGTCATTGGCGGCGAGCCGGCGGACGAAGCCGAGATAGGTGGTATCGTCGCGCACCCAGTCCTCGCCCGGAAAGGGCCCGCCGCGCAGGTCAAGGCTCGGGCAGCGCAGGCGCGCGGCGAGGCTCCAGGCCGCTTGTCCAAGCGCGGCGACCGCAAGCCCCTGCTCGGCAAGAATGCCGCCGCCGACACCGAATCCGGTCGAGACCAGCGCCCAACCGAACAACGGCGAGGTGATCGCCGTCAGCGGCAGCACCCAACGATCCGCCCGCCAGCGCCCTCCGCCACCAGATAGTGGCTGCGCTGACGACACCCCTTCGCCACCGCCATGCTCCATTCGGGCAGATGGAAGGGCGTGGCATCCGCCTGTGCATCGACCCGGGCGGCAAGACGCCCGCGCTCGCTCGCATCGTGCAGGTCGGCGGTGCGGACGGACAGGGTCACGCCAGCCGCTCCGCCGCCTGTGCCGCGATCGCATCCACCCGGCCCCAATCGCGGCGCGCCAGCAGCGTCCGCAGCTTGCCCTCCGTCGCGCCCAGCCGGGCATAATGGCGCAGGCGGGACTTGAGGGGCGCGGCACGCACCCGCGGCTGGCCGGAATCGACTTCCCAGGGATGGAAGTAGAACATCGCCGTCTCACCGCTCCGATTGGCAGCGCGCACCGCACGATCGGTCACCCCCTGCGGCAGCAGCCGGAAGAACCCGCCGCCGGCGGTGACCTCGCGCCCCAGCACCCGCGCGATCGTGATCGGCAGCTCGATCAGCCGCGCCCGCGGCATCCTCCAGCGCGGCGCGGGCGCGGGCGAGATCGGCGCGGAACTGGTCGGGCGTCAGCGTGAAGACGCGGGCATGGTCCCAGCCATGGCTGGCGACTTCATGCCCGGCCTCGGCGATGCGGCGGATCAGCCTCGGAT
>JAPJRE010000326.1 GCA_030824725.1 Sphingomonas sp. | reverse complement strand
ACTTCGGGGTCGGCAGCCGCACCTTCAACTGGGAAGCATCGGTCAACTATGGCCGCTCGCAGACCAAGGGGCGCAACTACGAGCTCGACAACCAGAACTTCTTCAACGCCATCGATGCGGTGCGCGATGCGAGCGGCAACATCACCTGCCGTCCGGGCGTGACGAATTCCACCGCCGACACGATCAGCAAGACCTGCGCGCCGCTGAACATCCTGGGCATCGGCCAGGCCAGCCAGGCGGCGAAGGACTATATCTTCGCCATCGCCCGTCCGGTTTCGACCAACGAGCAGCTGGTGTTCAACGCCAACGTCACCGGCGCGGTGGCGACTCTGTTCGGCAACGATGTAAGCATCTCGGCGGGGTATGAGCACCGTCGCGAGAAAACCGCGTTCGATCCGGGCAGCTTCTATTATGGCGAGGACAATGGCGACGGCACGCGGACCCAGTACGGCCGCAGCATCCCGATCGATCCGCTGAGCGGCAAGTTCCACACCAACGAAGCGTTCGGCGAGCTGGTGATCCCGTTCGTCACCTCCAAGAACGGCCTGAGCTGGCTGAAGACGCTCGAGTTCGACGGTGCCGCGCGCTATGTCGACAACTCGCTGTCGGGCGGCGACTGGGCCTGGACCGCGGGCGGCCGCCTCGGCTTCATCTCGGACCTGACCTTCCGCGGCAACTATACCCGCTCGATCCGCTCGCCGGCGATCACCGAGGCGTTCAACCCGACCTCGCGCGCCTTTGACAGCGGCTCCGATCCCTGCGACGTCAACAGCTACCAGAGCGGGCCGAACCCGGCCGTTCGCGAGGCGAATTGCCGCGCAGCAGGCATCGATCCGGCCAATTTCCAGTCTGACTACAGCAACTTCACCATTCCGGTCACGGTCTCGGGCAATCCGGGGCTGCGCAACGAGGTGGCGAACAGCTGGACGGCTGGCGCGATCATCCAGCCGCGCTTCGCCAAGAGCCTGACGCTCGCGGTCGACTGGGTGGACATCAAGCTGAAGCAGGCGATCGTCTCGCTCGGCGGCGATGACATCCTAAACGCCTGCTACGACTCGGCATCCTATCCGAACAGCTTCTGCGGCCTCGTGACGCGCGATGCCGACGGGCAGATCACCATGATCCAGGAAGGCTATTACAATGCCTCGCCTACGAGACGGCGGGCCTGACGGTCACGGCCGCCTATCGCCTGCCGCTCGCCCGGCTCGGCATGTCGAGCAACGGCGTGGCCGGTCTCTCGGTGAACTATTTCTACCGGGACAAGCTGGAGCAGCAGGTCGGCGTCGGTGACATCAACCACTTCGCCGGCGAGATCGGCTATCCGCGCCATTCGGGCACGGCGAACTTCACCTATGAGAGCGATCGCTTCAACGCGCTGGTGCAGGCCCAGTATACCGGCAAGGGCGCCTATGACCTTGACGAGGCGCCGGACACCCGCAACATCGCGGGCGTGAAGGACTGGTGGATGATCAACGCCACGCTCGGCGTGCGGGTCAACCAGCAGTTCGGCCTGAAGCTGATCGTCGACAACGTGTTCGACGTAAGCCCGCCTTATCCGGCACCCGCCGGCGGGGGCACGACGACCTACTTCTCCGGCATTCTCGGCCGCTACGCGCGGATCGCCGCGAGTGTGAAGTTCTGATCGGTACCGGAAATCTGGACGCGAAGGGGCTCGGCATCCGCCGGGCCCCTTTTCGTTTGCGCCGGGATGGGCATAAGGATGGGGCGATGGCTTGTCGGCGCCCTTTCCCGTGATCATAGTTTCGCAAAGTGGTGCAGCCATTGTCGGCGCGGTGCTGGCGTTCGTGCTGATCGCGGCGGTCTGGGCGCTCTACGCCGGGCTGGCCGCGCGTGCAGCCGCGCGCACCGCCTATGAGCAGAACCGCCGGCTCCTGCGTTTCTCCAGAACCTCGCCGGCGCTGCCGATGCTGGTGCGCGCCGATGGCCGCATCGAGATGTCGCCGCGGCTCACCGCATGGCTGGGTCTCGACGGGCCGGCCGAATCGCTCGCCCGCTTGTCGCAGAAGGATGCCGGCCTCGACCCCGAGGATGTCGCGCTGCTCGCCGAACAGGTGGAGGCGGCGCAGCGGGCCGGGCAGTCCTTCCGCCTTTCGCTGCCGGTGCGGGGCTCCGAGCGGATGCTGCTGGTGCTTGGCGAGCGCGCCTCCGAAGCGGTGGAAACGCCGGGCAGCGTGCTGCTCTGGGTGCTCGACGCGACCGACAGCCAGGCCGAGGTTGGATCGCTGGAGCGCGAGGCCGATCGGCTGCGCGCCGCCTTCGATGCGCTCACCGCGCTGATCGAGGCGGCGCCGATGCCGATGTGGTATCGCGGGCCCGATTTGCGGCTGCTGATGGTCAACACCGCCTATGTCCGTGCCGTCGAGGGCCGGGACGCCGAAGATGTGGTGTCGCGCGGGGTGGAACTGGTCGACGGCGCCGGGCTGGGCGGGCCGCTCGCCAACGCCGCGATCGCGCGCGACACGCAGGAGCCGCAATCGGCGGCGATGCCCGCGACGATCGCCGGCGCGCGGCGGATGCTCCGCCTCCACGACGTGCCGCTGCCGACCGGCGGCATCGCCGGATTCGCGGTCGACATCGAGGAACTGGAGCGCGCCCGCGGCGGCCTCAAGCGCTTCGCCGAGGCGCAGCGGGCGATGCTCGACCGCATGTCCGCCGGCGTCGCCCAGTTCGGCTCGGACCGCAGCCTGGTCTTCTGCAACCAGCCCTTCCGCCGCCTGTTCGCGATGAAGAACGAGTGGCTGGCCGATCGCCCCGAATTCGACCGCGTGCTGGAGCGGATGCGCGAGGCGCGCAAGCTGCCCGACGTGCGCGACTTCCCGCACTGGAAGGCCGAGCGCCGCGAATGGTTCACGTCGCCCGAGGCGGTGGAGGAAAGCTGGAGCATCGGGACCACCCACCTCCGCGTGGTCGCCCAGCCGCTGCCCGAGGGCGGGCTGCTGCTGATCTTCGAGGATCAGACCCAGCAGCTCGAACTCCAGCGCGAGCATGGCGAGATGCAGCAGGTCCGCACCGCGACGCTGGACAGCCTGGCCGAGGCGGTCGCGGTGTTCGGCAAGGGGCGGCTGCAGCTTTGGAACCGCAAGTTCCGCCAGGTCTGGGGGTTCGAGGACGGCTTTCTCGACGGGCATCCGCAGATCGCGACGATCGTGAAGGCCGCAGGCGGCAAACTGGTCAACGCGGCGCGGGCGGAGATCATCGGCGACCTGATCCGGCTCGCGGCGAAGGATCGCCAGCAGCGCGGCTCCAGCATTACCTTTGCCAATGGCCGGCATTTCGACATCGCCGCGGTGCCGCTGCCCGACGGCAACGCGCTGGTGACGATGCTCGACACAACCGATCGCCAGCGCGTGGAGCGCGCGCTGCGCGACCGCAACGAGGCGCTCGAGGCCGCCGACCGCGTCCGCACCGCCTTCGTCGCCAATATGAGCTATGAGCTGCGCACGCCGCTCACTTCGATCAAGGGGTTCGGCGAAATGCTGCAGGGCGGGTTCGCCGGCAAGCTGAGCGCCGACGGCAAGGAATATGTCGAGGCCATCCTGATGTCGGTCGATCGGCTGGGCGGGCTGATCGACGACGTGCTCGACCTGACGCAAAGCGAAGGCCAGCCGATCGAACGCGAGACGGTGGATGTGGAACTGGCGGCGACCAGCGCGGCGGACGTCATCGCGCCGCTCGCCAAGGGCAAGGCGATCGAGCTGGTAATCGAGGATGCCGGCACCGCCGGGGTGGTGCAGGGCGATGCGCGCCGCATCCGCCAGACCGTCGAGCATCTGCTGCGCCATGCCGTCTCGCACACGCCCGAGGGGGGGCGCGTGCTGCTCCATCTCGACGGCAATGCACGGGTGGCGCGGGTGATCGTCAGCGATGACGGTCCCGGCATGGCCCCGGAGGCGGTGGCGCGGGCGTTCGATCGGTTCGCACAGGTCGGCACCTCGCGCGGGGGCGACCGTGCGCTCGGGCTGGGGCTGCCGCTCGCCAAGCAGTTCGTCGAGGCGCATGGCGGACGGATCGAACTGATCTCCGAGCCGGGGCAGGGGACGCTCGTCACGGTGGAGTTGCCGCGCGGATGACCAAGGACAGGATCGTGCTCGCCTCACTCGAAGAGGCGCTGGCGCTGGGCGCCAGGCTGGCGGCGGTGGCGGGCCCGGGCGACGTCATCGCCCTGTCCGGCCCCCTGGGCGCCGGCAAGACCAGCATCGCGCGTGGGCTGCTCGCCGCACTCGGGCTGGAGGGCGAGGCGCCGTCGCCGAGTTTCGCGATCGTCCAGCCCTATGACGTGCCCGAGGTCCGGCTGCCGGTGCTGCATGTCGATCTCTACCGGATCGAGGACCCGGACGAGGCCGAGGAACTGGGGCTCGATGATGCCCGCGAGGATTCGCTGCTGCTCGTCGAATGGCCCGAGCGGCTGCCGGCATCGGCATGGCACGACGCCCTTTGGCTGACGCTGGCGGTCGCCCCCGATGGTACCCGTAGCTTGACAGCGCGCGTGCCGGCGGCATGGGGAGGCCGATGGCCGTTGACATGACTCCGCCGCCTGCGGCGCCCGCTTTTCTCGCTTCCGCCGGTTGGACGGGGGCAGGCATCTTGCCGGTAGCCGGCGATGCATCGTTCCGCCGCTATTTTCGCGTCGTCGAGGGCGGGCGCAGCGCGCGATCCTGATGGACGCGCCGCCGCCGCACGAGGATC